>JADLBQ010000021.1 GCA_020847635.1 Bacteroidia bacterium | reverse complement strand
TGCACTTTTCTAATGGTACAATCTGACACTCCTTCTTTTCCGAATATTTCACTTCTGAATCAGGAAAAATACCTGATTCGTTTTGTTTATTCAGAGCTTGAAAAATCATTTTCTGCTGAGAAACTGGAAATTACAAAGGAAATTTTTGAATACCTGAGAACCTCTGTAGGTATCAATCTGGCGGCACTCACAAAAGTTAGAATCCGGAGACTGAAGCCTGCTGAAACACGTGCTTTTCTGACTGAGCTTGATAAAAAGATCAGGAGTATCCTGGATTCGAAGGAGTTCAACATGCTTTTGTCCGGAATGGGAAGTAGTGTACAGCTATATGACAAAATTATGCGGATCAAGACACATCTGAATGCCGGCAATTTGCTGGAATCAGAAAAGGAAACTCATGAATTCCGAAATCTGGTTGCCAATGCTTCAACCGGTGATATGATGATTGCTTTTTTCAGACTTTTCAATCCTGAAATTAAAGTCAGGCAGCCCAATCCTGAGATTAAATTAAAGGGAATCAAGCTAAAAAACAATAGCTGAACCAGGTAGCTCTTTTAAATCGAATTTAATGGCTTTTACTGCTCGTGGTACTTCTGATTATGCTGAAGGGTTGAACCACAAGTTGTACATGCAATCTGGGAACCTGCACCTCCTGCACAACCCTTGGGACAGGTATAATGCCAGTCACCTCTTGCATTCTGAGCCGGGTCAGCCGGCTGAGGGGGTTCAGCGGGAGTTATTGAAGCTGGTGTCGCCTGGTTAGTTGATTGAGACTGGGTATGAAAAGCATCGTTATGGATCAGTTCAACATTACAAACCGGACACTTCCCTTGTCCTTCACTTCCGGTCTCATGCTTATTTGGACAGATGTAGTGCCAGATTTTTGTAGTTGCAGCCTGGCTAATCTGAACCGAACCTGAATCAACAGTTTGAGCAGAAGCAGAAGCCGGCTGTTCCTGATTAACGTCACTGCTGACAGGTGGTGGTTGCCCGACACTAGTAGCTGGATTTTTTTCCGGTTGCTTAATCTGCTCATTGCATGCAAACACAAAAAGGGTAAACAAGAAGCACCAGACAGTTGATTTGAACTTCATTCAGTTTGAATTTTGTGCAAGAATACAAAATATCAGAATGAGTTATTTCTGGTTACGACTACAGAACGGAAAGTCAGTTTATGGAAAAGCCGGGAATCCGGCATCATTCAATCATAAATGTAAAAAATAAATCACATGCGTTACATAATCATTCTGATTTTGCCGGTATTACTGGCCATTAACGGTGTTCACTCACATCATAAAAATTCAACAGGTATTAAAGTGAAAGCTGCCAATGTAAACCGCGGCTGTGTATTCCGAACGTTTTTTGCTGAAGATCCTTATACTCCGGTATGTATTTTAAAAGCCAGCGATACCCTTGCCCAATCAGTTGAAAAGGCATTAATCTGGATATCAAAAGCCCAAAATACCGATGGTGGCTGGGGAGCCGGGCTTCATTCGGCTCAGCATATCATGGATCCACATGCGGTAAAGTCTGATCCGGCAACTACTGCTATGGTAGCAATGGCATTGCTTCGCTCAGGAAGTACACCATCTGCAGGCAGCTATTCCATTAACCTGTCAAATGCAACTTCCTATCTGCTCAGGCAGGTTGAAAGTAGCAGTGAGAATGAACTGAATATAACCACACTCAACGGCACCCAAATACAAACTAAACTTGGTCTAAACATTGATGTTATATTAACCTGCCAGTACCTTACAAATCTTCTTGAATACATAAAAGCAAATCCGGTTTTGACTTCCCATGTCAAGAAGGCAGTTAATAAATGTGTCATGAAGATTCAGAACGGTCAAAATCCAAATGGCAGCCAGCAAGGTGCAGGCTGGGCAGGTGTGCTTCAGTCTTCCTTTGCGGCTACTGCGCTTGAATCGGCAGAACATACGGGTATCAGTGTTGACAGGCAAAAACTGAATCAGGCACGAAACTATCAGAAACTGAATTTTGACAGCAACTCAAAAACAGCAAAAACAGATGATGCTGCCGGGGTTTTGCTATATGCCATTTCAGGCTCAGCAAGGTCCAGTGCCAAAGAAGCTCGCGAAGCGGAAGAAACCATTGCAAAAGCTAAAAAACAAGGTATGCTTGCTCCAGATGAAAAGGTGACTGTCAGTAATCTGCGTAAAGCCGGCTTGAGCGAGAATGAAGCCATGCGTTTCAGCACTGCTTACCATATTAATCAGTCAGCTATGATGGCGGCAAGGCAACAGGATGTTATGAGTGGTTTCGGAAGTAACGGAGGTGAAGAGTTTCTTTCCTTTCTTCAAACAGGAGAGAGCCTTATAGTTAGTGCTAATAATGAATGGCAGAAATGGTACAATGACATGACCACCCGGTTGATGCAGATTCAGAACGCTGACGGAAGCTGGAATGGACATCATTGCATAACCAGTCCAGTGTTTTGTACGGCTACCTGTTTATTGATTTTTAATATTGTAAATGACGCAGACAGGCTGAGGGGTAGCAACTAAGTGAAATAATCTGTAACCGGCATCAGAATGTGACGATCAACGTATTAAATGATAAGGGTCGAACAAAGGAGTTGAATACCTTGTTAACGAAAAGACTTCTGTAAAGGGCCGGTTAACTGATCTATAATTCCGGATAGATTTTATGGCTGTAACTTTAAAGCAGGATGACTAACTATGGTGTAGAGTACTGATAGGGAGTCATGTTTGGAACACTGTTTTTTGGTTTATACCTGAATCCCGTCCATTCGGAACCTCTTTATTATTTGAAAAAGCTTTAATTTACGCAGTAAACTCAGATTTCTCTTCCAGCCAAAATTGCTGGCTGAGATCTTTATTTATGATTAAAACGCTTCAGTTATTTGAAGATTATCTGCCGGATGAATTGAACTGGATATTCCGGCTGTTGGATAACCTGCCTGATACAGAATTGAATATTGCTGCTTATCGCTATCATAACGAGCACTTTGTTACATCTGAGATTCACCGGCTTCCGTTACCTCATTATGTTGGTTTGTCTTTATTGGAAGGGAAGGATGATACAATGCACTTTCTTGGTAAAATAGTAAACCGCTTTTTTAACAGACTAAAAAATGAGAAATTTTTTCAGTTCCTGACTCAGTACATCAGAGAAAACAACATTGAGTTGTTACATGCGCATTTTGCTAATATCGGATGGCATTATTTGAGGTTAAAGGAACTGACAGGCATGCCTTTCCTTATTTCATTCTATGGATTTGACTATGAAAGCTTACCCTACCGGTTTCCGGTTTGGGAAAGACGCTATCAGCAGTTGTTTGAAAAGGCTGATGGTTTTATCTGCGAAGGACACCATGGTGCTGAAACTCTGAAAAGGCAGGGTTGTGACCAGCGTAAAATAAACATTGTGCCTTTAGGCGTCAGATCATCAGAAATTCCTGCTTTCAACCGGATAAAAAACAAGGGTGAGCTTAAGCTATTGCAGCTGGCTAACTACAGTGAAAAAAAAGGCCATATCTATTCCTTACAAGCTTTTATTAAAGCCCTGGCGTACTGCCCTGATATGAGCCTGACCTTTGCTGGAAATGACCTGGAACATATAAAAAGTAAGCTGAAGTCGATCGTTCGTCATGCCGGGATTTCTGATAAAGTAAACTTTCTGAATTTTGTGGGTTTCAATGAGCTTTATCCGTTTTTTAAGGACTACCATGTTTTTATTCATCCCAGTTGCTATTCGAAAAGGCTGGATTGTGAGGGAGGTGCTCCGGTTGTATTGCTCGATGCACAAGGTACAGGAATGCCGGTTATTTCTACGACTCATTGTGATATTCCCGATGAGGTAATTCATGGAGTAACAGGTCTTCTTTCTCCTGAAATGGATGTGAATGACCTGGCCCGTTCAATTCGGATATTTTATGAAATGGATAATGAAAAATACCAGCAATTTGCAAAAGCTGCACGTGAACATATTCTGGATGTTTACGACATTCAGCATTGCTCCGCTCAATTGCAGAAAGTATATGATGAATTCAGATATAGTTCAGTGCTAAGAAAAAATGAGCCAGTTAATTGACAGGTATTACACACCGGCTGTTTTATCAGAAATCACAAAACGGTATGGAACAGATCTGCATAATTTAAAGCTGCTTCGAAAGAACGTAAATATCATTTACTCATTCAGGCAGGGATTCAAAAGTTTTATTTTACGAATCACTCATAGTTCTGAACAAACGAAAGAGGTGCTTTTATCAGAAATTGACTGGCTGTCTTATCTGCATCAGCACGGAGCGGATGTTTCAACTCCGGTTGAATCGTTGAATCATAATTTAATTGAAGTTGTAGAATCAGGCGATACTTATTTTACAGTTGTTAAATTCAGTAAAGCTCCGGGTCATAAGCTTGATCAGTTTCATTGGGACAAACCGGTTTTTAAAGAAATTGGACGGGTTACAGGCCGGCTTCACCGGCTGACCAAACAATATGTACCGGGCAAGGGAGTGATCCCCAGGCAAGATTTATTAGAGATTGAAGTAAAAAAGGTATTAGTACATGCTGACAATCACAGCGCGGAATTTATTTCAGAAATGCTTCGGCTTGTTGGTAAGCTTGAACAACTCCCAAAAACAAAAAATGACTATGGTCTGATCCATAATGACATCAACCGCGGGAATATGTTTATACATAAAGGCAGAATCTGCCTGTTTGATACTGCTGATTGTGCTTATTCATGGTTTGTGTCGGATATTGCATTGACTCTTTTTTATGCAGTACTTTATTTTGATGTCAGACCCGAAGGAAGACATGCTGCATACATTCGGTTCTTTATGAATCATTTCTGGGAAGGCTATTTGCAAGAGAATCAATTACCTGCAGCAGATTTACATGCCATTTCTGATCTTATGACTTTGCGTGCTATATTTCTGTGTGATTACATAAAAAGTATTTATTCAGGAAAGCAGCTGAATCAGGCCGAGAAAAAATTTTATGAGCAGTTAATGACCTTTAGTTATGAAGGTTTTGGATTCCTTGGTTTTGAATTTATCTGTCCCTAAATTGCGGCTTGCAAAAAGGGAGTTCTGCAATCGGGTGAACTGATATCAATTGTAGTTGCTGTTTATGTTCAGGTTCTCAATAAGTTTTTTTGATAACCTGAACTTCCATCAAGGGGTTGAGGGTGTATTTATGTTTAGTTTTGGGGTCAACACATAAAAAATTTTTTCGGACCAGTTGCTTTTTGATAAACTCACGGCCTGTCCGGATTTTAAAGAGACTTTCTGTTTCAATCTCTTCAAGATAAAGCCAGTTCTCACCATCATTGTCATATCTTTTCAATGCTCTTAACATATTGATATCGGTGCAACTGGTAGCTGCCGGATTCCGGATATAATTAATGACATGAGGAAGGAGTTCTGATGGGAAAATCCGGGTGTTTAATAAAGGTGAAATAACTTTTCTAAATTCAGCTTTCCACAGGCTGCCATGCGGATCTTTTAACGTTTTGGATTTTTGGAAGGCAGCCAGATGAGCTACTTCATGCGCATAAGTAATCAGAAAGGCATAGGGATTCAGGTCATGATTAATGGTGATAATATGTCCTTTCCCGTTTTTAGGAGGACGGTAATCTCCGAACTTACTGCTCCGGCTTTTTGTAATACGAAGGTCAAAACGGTAATACCGGATCCATTCAACACATTCAGCAAGAGCTGCCAAGGGAACATATTTGCTAAGTCCGGTTCTTACTTGTTCAAGATTCATACTGCTTTCTTTTTTGTTACATAAGCCGAAATAAAAATACTGAATTCATACAACAGAAATAGAGGAGAGGCTACAAGCAATTGACTGCTGACATCGGGTGAAGGAGTAATAAGAGCAGCTATAACGAGAATAACAATCATTGCATGCCGCCTGTAAGATCTCATAAACGTAGGAGTAATGATTCCGATTTTTGAAAGGAAAAATACAACAACCGGTAACTGGAAAACCAGACCTGAAGCTAAAGTCAGAGTGGTTAAAATGGATATGTAACTGCTGATGGTAATTGTATTTTTAACCGACTCACTAACCTGATAGGTTCCTAAGAAATTAATTGACAAGGGAGCCAGCAAGTAATAGCCAAACAAGACTCCCGAAGCAAATAAAATGGATACAAAAAAGGTAATTCCACGGGTATAACTCAATTCTTTTGAAGTCAGTGCAGGTTTAACAAATCTCCACAATTCCCAGGTTAAGTAGGGGAACCCGACAATCAATGATGCAATAAAGGCGACCCAGATATGAGTTGTAAACTGAGCAGCAAGTTCTGTTGAGATCAGTGTAAACCCAAAATCTGAGATACACAAATCAAGAGAAAATTTTTCAGCCAGCTTACAAAAGAAACGGTAACTAATAAAATCCTTGTGCAACGGGCCAAAAACAACCGTATCAAACAAAAATGATTTGTTTGCAAAAGCAACAACCAGCATGATGACAATGACGATGGCTGAACGAACCAGGTGCCACCTCAGGGCTTCAAGATGATCGAGAAACGACATCTCTCTTGAAGAATCTTTTGCTTTTGCAGCCATCAACTTTCCAGCATCATTTTTATACCGGGAAGTTCTTTCCCTTCAAAATATTCGAGCAATGCTCCGCCACCGGTCGAAACATAGCTCATCTTTTCAGCTAAGTTAAATTTTTTTACTGCTGCTGCTGAATCGCCACCCCCAATTAACGAGAAAGCTCCTTTTGAAGTTGCTTCTGCTACTGCTTCTGCTACTGCTTTGGTTCCTTTTTCAAAGGCTTTCATTTCAAAGACGCCCATTGGACCATTCCATAAAATGGTTTTTGAATCGCTGATAACTTTGCTGAATGTTACCGATGCAGCGGGGCCGATATCAAGCCCCATCCAGCCCGGTTCAATGGAATTACTGGCGGATAATTTAGTCTGAGCTGCAGCATCAAAATGGTCTCCAATCACAGAATCAGATGGAAGATATATGTTGACTCCTGCCTGTTTTGCTCTATTCAGAATTTCGAGTGCCAGATCAAGCTTATCTTCTTCACACAAAGAAGTACCGGTTGCCCCTCCCATTGCTCTGAAGAATGTGTAAGCCATTCCACCGCCAATGATCAGATTATTGACTTTTTTCATCAGTTGTTCAATGATCAGAATTTTATCGGAAACCTTAGCACCTCCCATGATAGCTGTGAATGGCTGAACTGAATTTTTCATAACCCGGTCTGCGTTTTCAATTTCAGCTGCCATCAGGTAGCCGAACATGCGCTTCTCCTTCGGAAAGCAGCGTGCTATAATGGATGTACTTGCATGTGCACGATGAGCCGTTCCAAAGGCATCGTTCACATATACCTGACCGTGTTTTGAAAGTTTTTCTGCAAACAAGGGATCCCCTTTTTCTTCTTCTTTTTGAAAGCGAAGGTTTTCAAGAAGTAATAACTCACCGGCTTTTAACGCTGATGATTGACGAAATGCATCTTCGCTGATACAGCCATCTGCAAATCTGACCGGGCGGTTCAGCAATTGTGAAACTTCACGGATCACATTTTTTAATGAATAAGCTGCTTGATCAATGCTCCCATCTTCTTTCAACTTCTTCAGGGGCCTCCCAAGATGGCTCATTAAGACAACCGAGCCACCTCCGCTCAATATCTGATTTATAGTTGGTAGAGCTGCCCGAATCCGGCTGTTATCCGTTACAGCCAGTGATTTCTTATCAAGGGGTACATTAAAATCAACCCGCACTAGTGCACGAATATTTTTAAAATTGAAATGGTTTATGGATATCATATATTCTTTCTATAGCGGGCAAAGATAATTGACCCGGTTAGCCTGTATGAATTTAACAGTTTAAAACCAGGCTTATTCATTACAGCTTACTTTTGCCTGATGCGGTATATTGACATTCCAGGCCAGGAAACGGTAAAATCCAGGCTTCGTAAATCAGTCAATGAGAAAAGAGTTCCTCATGCCCAGCTTTTGGCGGGTCCTGAAGGCAGCGGACAACTGCCGCTGGCATTAGCCTATATTTCACATTTGTCTTGTGAAAATCCTTCTTTGGAGGATAGCTGTGGCGAATGCCGCAACTGCAAGAACATTGCAAAACTGGTATTCCCTGATTTAAGATTTTCTGTACCTCTGGCGGCATTAAAAAATAAAAAGCCAATAACCAGTGAATTTGTAACAGAATGGAGTAATGCTGTTCTTGAGAATCCTTATCTGACATTAAACGACTGGTATGAGTTTCTTGGATTTGAAAATAAGCAAGGCTTTATTTCAGCCGATGAAAGTGCTGAACTGGTAAAAGCTATTGCTTTAAAACCAGCCGAAGGTAAATTTCGTTTTGTGATAATCTGGATGGCAGAAAAACTCAGAACCGAAGCAGCCAACCGGTTGTTAAAATCGCTGGAAGAGCCTGAAGGAAAAAATATCTTTATTCTGATTTCAGCCCAGCCTGATTCAATACTGAGCACCATTCTTTCAAGGGTACAAATGATACGGATACCTCCGTTAACAGTTGAAGACATAGAAGCAACTCTGCGAAGCCGGTTTGAAATGGATCAACTTACCCTTAGCCGGATTGCCTTACTCTCAGGAGGTAATTTAAGTGAAGCATTAGCGTTGGCAGGTAAGAAAGAAACCCTGGCACCGGCAGAAAATGATTTTTTGGGATGGATGCGGTTATGTTTTTCGCTGTGGGCTTCAGCTAAAGCTGGTAAGGATTCGTTTTCAAAACTTGTGGATTGGATAGATACGATGGCTGTTGCGGGTCGTGAGCAGCAAAAAAGTTTTTTGCTTACCGGGCTTGAGTTTATCAGGCAGTGTCTGCTGAAAAACTATGCCGGCTCTTCACTTGTTATCTATAATGATACACTGGTGTCTAACTTCTCAAAATTTGCTCCATTTATAAATCAATCCAATTACCTGGAATTTGAAAAACTGTTAAGTGAAGCCTACCATCACATTGAACGGAATGCAAACCCGCGTATATTATTTTTAAATTTGTCGCTCAAAATTAACAGGCTGTTAAATTTAAAAGCCTGATTTTTATTTATTTTAGCTATGAAATGTAGTTCGTTTGGCTCATCAGGGTGCAATAAACTTAATGTATATAACTGGCTGGGAGAAATGGAATTACCACCTGGTCGCGAACCCTTCCGTATTATTGAAGTTCAGTTTAAAGGAACACGGAAGGAATTCTTCAGAAACAAAGAAAATCTGCCACTTAAAGAAGGAGATGTTGTTGCTGTCGAGAGCAGTCCCGGTCATGATATCGGTACAGTTACTATGACTGGCGAACTGGTCAGGTTACGATTAAAAAGAAACAATATTAAGGAAGACAATCCTGAGATTAAAGCTGTGTACAGGCTGGCAGGTAATAACGATATTGAGAAGTGGGAATCAGTTAAGTCACTTGAAAACAAAACCATGCTGGAATCAAGGGAAATAACTTCATCGCTGGGTCTGAAAATGAAACTCAGTGATGTAGAATACCAGGGAGATGGTAAAAAAGCGATTTTTTACTATACTGCTGATGACCGTGTGGATTACCGCGAACTAATCAAGGTCCTAACCGAACGGTTTAAAGTTAAAGTTCAGATGAAACAGATAGGCTATCGGCAGGAGGCTGGCAGGTTAGGTGGAATTGGCCCTTGCGGAAGAGAATTGTGCTGTTCAACCTGGTTGACTGATTTTAAGAATGTAACAACCAGTGCTGCACGCTATCAGAATCTTTCAATTAACCCGGTTAAACTGGCAGGAATGTGTGGTAAGTTGAAATGTTGTCTGAACTATGAGCTTGATACATATATGGATGCTTTAAAGGATATTCCTGAGCCCATTCCGTTAATTACCCAGAAAGGGAAAGCAGTGCATCAAAAAACCGATATTTTTAAAAAGCTGATGTGGTATGCCTACCTGGATCCTGAAACCAACCGAGCCGGAATGGCCGATTCCTGGATACCGCTTCCTGCATCCAAAGTGAAAGAAATTCAGGAAATTAATAAAAAGAATGAGAAGCCTCTTAGCCTGGGTGAAGAAAATCTGGAAACTGATCGGGATGAACCCGACTATTCTGATGTGGTCGGACAGGACAGCCTGACAAGAATGGATAAAAAGAAGAAGAAAAGAAAGAAGAAAAGGAAACCGGATAATAAATCAAAACAACACCCGTAATGCGGTTCAACATCATCACGTTATCATTTTTATTGGTCGTTGGCGGACTCATGCTGATTATCTCGTGTGATCCGTCACGGGTATATGAGAAAAATGAAAAAATTGCTGATAATAGCTGGAAGATAAACTCACCCTTGACCTTTAAGGTTGACATTACAGATACGATAACTACCCATGATATTTATATCAATGTACGCAATGCCGGGTATTACGGATTCTCAAATCTGTACCTGTTTATTGATTCCTGGTTGCCTGACGGGAAGCATAGCCGTGATACCCTTGAATGCATTCTGGCATCACCAGACGGGCGGTGGCTGGGTGATGGCCTGGGTGATATTTGGGATAATAAAATCCTGTTTAGAAAGAAAATCGTGTTTCCGATGAGCGGAACATACCGCTTTCAGCTTACCCAGGCAATGCGCGTTAATCCGTTGCCGGGGATTATGGATGCAGGTATCAGGATTGAAAAATCTCAGAAGGCAACATAAAATCAGTTCTTAAAAAGGAGACCCAGGTTCCCTGCTCATTTTTCTAAACAGAATTTTATCAAGCCAGGCCGGGAAAAACTTTTTTAAGCAAACAGCCAGTTTCCCTTCAGTTGTCAGAATCAGATCGCGTTTTCTATTAACAACTGCCCGGTAGAGTGCAGTAGCTACCTCTTCAGCACTCATCATTTTCTGTTCATTTCGGGGGGATTCTCCCTGAGGACTTCCTGATTTTGAAAGAGAGTTATTTCGGATGTTGCTTGCTGTAAAACCCGGACTTGCAACCAGGACATGCAGTCCCCGGTTCAGGTTTTCGGTTCGCAGAGACTCAAGGAATCCTTCCAATGCAAACTTTGAGGCTGAATAACCGGTTCGTCCCGGTAGTCCTGCTTTTCCTGCAATGGATGAAATACCGACAACACTTCCTTTTGAAGCAAGCAGATATGGAATGGCATAATAGGTACAATAAACAGCTCCCCAGAAATTGGTAGCCATCAATTGCTTAAGAACTTCGGGGCTAGTTTCATCAAAAGCAGCACGCATACTGATTCCGGCATTGTTAATCAGGACATCAATTCTGCCAAACTTTTTTATTCCTTCATCAATGAGCCTTTTACAGTCTGATTCTGATCGAATATCGGCTTTAACAGCAAGAACATCCGCCTGGAGTTGGCTGATTTCATAAGCAGCTTGTTTTAATGTTGTTTCATTTCTTCCGTTGATAATCACTTTTGATCCTTTTCGTGCAAACTCCAATGCACAAGCTTTGCCAATTCCGCTGCTACCTCCGGTAATGATTACAACTTTATCTTTCATTTGTTCAGCGTTCGGTTATTGATTCGCCTTTTCCCGGTACGAACGCATCATTTTGCTGGCAAAAACAAAATCATTTAACTCCTTATTGTCACTTCTGATCAGTTCAGCAGCAGTTCCATGAAACCACTTCTTTCCTTTATGTATAAAAAGAATATTAGCTCCCGACTCAACCACTGTGTTCATATCGTGTGTATTTACAATGGTAACAATATTAAATTCTTCAGTGATTTCTTTAATCAGATGGTCAATTACAAGTGATGTCTGCGGATCAAGGCCGCTGTTGGGTTCATCCACAAAAAGGTATTTAGGCTGGTTGGCAATGGCCCGGGCAATTGCTACCCGCTTTTTCATGCCTCCGCTCAGCGCAGCCGGATATAAGTGACCAACATTTGAAAGGTTTACACGGTTCAGGCAAAACTCAATCCGGTCAACTCTTTCCTTGTATGTCATATTGGAAAACATATTAAGGGGGAACATCACATTCTGTTTTACACTCATAGAGTCAAATAAGGCACCACTCTGAAACAACATTCCGATTTTCTGCTGAATGGGTTTGCGGTCCTTATGCGATAGCCCGGTGAAATCGGTTCCGTCATAAATGATTCTGCCTTCATCCGGCTCATGTAAACCAACAATGCACTTCATCAATACAGTTTTTCCTGACCCGCTGGCTCCGATGATCAGGTTCACCTTACCCGGAACAAAACTGCAGGTCACATTTTCCAGAACGGTATGACTGGCAAATCGTTTGGTGAGATTATGAACTTCAATCATACCAATAGCAATTGTGTGCAGATGTAATCAAAAAGTAAAATCAGAATATTACTGTAAACTACTGCACGGGTACTGGCTTGTCCTACTTCAAGTGCACCACCTCGGGTAAAATATCCCTGATAAGATGACACACTCGTAATGATAAAAGCAAAAATGACTGTCTTAATCAATGCAAAAGTTACATTAAACGGGACAAATGAATCCTGAAGTCCTTTAAGGTAATCCGGTGCCGGACAAGCTCCGGTCAGATCCCCTGCAAGCCAGCCACCCATGATACCAACAAACATGCTGATTAACACCACAAACGGAAGTATAAAAGTAGAAGCAATAATTTTTGGAAGTACCAGAAAACCCGAAGAATTGATTCCCATAATTTCAATGGCATCAATCTGTTCAGTAACCCGCATGGTTCCGATCTCTGATGCAATGCTGGAACCAATCTTGCCGGCCAAAACCATCATGATGACGGTGGGTGAAAATTCAAGAATCATGCTGTCGCGTGCTACAACACCAATAGCAGATAAAGGAACCAGAGGATTCACGATATTATAGGCACTTTGAATGGTAATAACAGCTCCCATAAATATGGAGTTTACCGCTACAATTCCCAGTGAACCAAATCCCATGGCTTCCATCTCAATAAAAATCTGACGTAAGTAAACATTAAAGCGTTCAGGTTTCTGAACCAGCCTTGTCAGGAAAATCCAGTAGTGCCCGATTGAAAAAATATATTTCATTTTCGGGGTTAAAAATAAGTTAAGCAGGTGTAATGCAAAGCAGTTGGCTGAGATATTCCTGTAATTCGTTTTCTGCCTACATGACTTTTATCACTTGTTAATGTTTCACCTGTCATCAACTGTTTTAATGGTCTATAGCAGATTTGCATCGCTAAAAAACAATATTATGAAAGGAATAAAATATTTTATGTTACTACTTCTAACCTCTTTTATAATGGGGTCATGCAGTCAGCCTGCTGAAGAGCGGAATTCACAATCTTCTGAAGCAACTCCCGGGCCGGGACAATCAGCGGTGGTAGATAATGAATCCCAGCGAAATGTGGTTCAGATTGCAGCCGGATCACCGGATCATTCAACTCTGGTTGCCGGAGTAAAAGCAGCCGGGCTGGTAGATGCCTTGAGCAATGCCGGTCCCTTTACCGTTTTTGCACCGGTTAATGCAGCTTTCGATGCCTTGCCTGCCGGAACGGTAGATGATTTACTAAAACCCGAAAACAAGAGTAAGTTAAGCACGATCCTGGAACACCATGTTGCTGTTGGTGTGTATAAGGCAGAAGACTTGCGTGACGGGCAAAGCCTGGGAATGGTCGATGGTACCAATGTTACGTTTTCGGTAAAAGACGATAAGGTCAGAATTGAGGATGCTGAAATTTTAACTTCCATTTCGGCTGCCAATGGGTTGATTCATGTAATTGATAAAGTGATATTACCAAAATAGAAGCGGTAACTAAAAAATAAAATTCCGAGTTTTGCCGCGATAAAAAACCGCATTATGAAAAAAGTACTGACATTTATTACTCTGCTGGCGGTTATAAGTGCCTGCGGAGGTCAAGGTGAAAATAGCGCCAATGAAGGGAATCGGGTTTCAGCAAACAGCAAGTTAAAAAAAACAGATGATGTAACTAAAGGTATCGGGAAATTTAAAGATGTTGAACTTCCTCCTACTTTAGATCAGGCCAAAGCAACTGCCGGTGAAAAAATTTATGAAGTTAAATGTCAGCCTTGTCATAAGTTAACTGATGTAAAACTGGTTGGTCCGGGCTGGCTGGGAGTTACAGAAAGAAGAAAACCTGAATGGATTCTGAATTTTATAACCAATGTAGATGAAATGCTGAGCAACGATCCGGTTGCCATGGCCCAGCTTGAAGAATGTCTGGTCAGAATGCCCAATCAGCAACTTACGGACGATGATGCCTTTGCGGTGCTTGAATTTATGCGTAAAAATGATGGTGTGAAATAAAAAAAATATAAAAAACTATATGAACAAAAAAACGATTGGTGGAGTTGCAGCAATCATCCTTGGCACGACTGCAATGACCTTTTATATTAATGGCTGCCGACCCAAAACAACCATGACATCACAGTCTGGAGATGCTGCTTCAAAAGTTTATGTAGCTCCAGGCCAGCATGATGAGTTTTACAATTTTGTTTCCGGGGGATTTAACGGTCAAATGAGTGTCTATGGGCTACCTTCTGGTCGGTTGTTCCGGATTATTCCGGTATTCACTGTTGATCCAACTTCAGGTTATGGATATTCGGAAGAAACCAAACCCATGCTGAACACATCTCATGGTTTTGTGCCCTGGGATGACCTGCATCACCCGACCATTTCAATGACCGATGGAATTCAGGATGGAAGATGGGTTTTCGGAAACGGGAACAATACTCCGCGAGTTGCAAGAATTGATTTAAAAACATTCCGGACAGCTGAGATCATTGAACTTCCGAACAGTGCAGGTAATCACTCTTCACCTTTTCTAACTGAAAACACTGAGTACGTTGTAGCTGGTACCCGTTTTAGTGTTCCGGTTGGTGGTAATACTGATGTCCCAATCAATACCTATAAGGATAATTTTAAAGGACATCTTAGTTTTATCAGTGTAGATCCCAAAAGCGGAGCTTTGGATATTGCTTTTCAACTTGAGTTACCGGGTGTAAACTTTGATCTGGCTCATGGCGGGAAAGGGCCTTCTCATGACTGGATGTTTTTCTCTTGCTACAATACGGAAAAAGCCTACACATTGCTTGAAGTCAATGCTTCTCAGAAAGATAAAGATTTCATTTTTGCAGTAAACTGGAAGAAGGCTGAAGAAATGGCTAAAGCCGGTAAGGGAGTGAAGAAGAAAGTTCGCTATGCTCATAATGTTTATGATGAGCTTACTCACACAGCAACCTCCACTATCAAAGAAGAAGTCCTGGTTATTGAGCAAAAAGATCTGAAAGAGGTAGTTTATCTCATTCCTTGTCCGAAGTCACCACACGGATGTGATGTTGATCCAACCGGTGAATATATTGTTGGCAGCGGTAAACTTGCTGCCTTGCTTCCGGTTTTCTCATTTAAGAAAATACAAGAGGCAATAGCTAAAAAAGATTTTGAAGCTGAATATGATGGTTTATCCGTAATAAAATATGAATCAGCATTACACGGAGTAGTTGAAAAGCCCGGGCTTGGACCATTACATACTGAGTTTGATGATAAGGGGAATGCATACACTTCCTTTTTCGTATCCTCCGAAATTGTTAAATGGAGAGTCAGCGATTTACAGGTGATTGACCGTGTTCCCACTTATTATTCAATAGGTCACCTGTGTGTTCCGGGCGGAGCCAGTAAAAAACCATGGGGTAAATATGTAATTGCTTATAATAAAATTACCAAAGACCGTTATTTGCCAACCGGACCGGAATTAACACAGTCAGCCCAGCTGTATTCAATTGACGGTGAAAAGATGCAATTGCTTCTTGATTTTCCAACAACCGGTGAACCACATTATGCTGAAGCTATTCCAGCTGATTTGGTTGCCAAGAATTCATTAAAAATATACAAGATTGAAGAGAATAACCACCCATATGTAACCAGGGGTGAGAAGGATGCTCGGGTTGTCCGGGAAGGGAATAAAATTCATGTTTATATGACTTGTATCCGTTCCCACTTTGCTCCTGATAACATTGAAGGTGTTAAACTCGGAGACGAGGTTTATTTTCATGTGACTAATCTTGAACAGGATTGGGATATCCCGCATGGTTTTGCAATTAAGGGAGCTAACACTGCTGAATTGCTAATTATGCCTGGTGAAACCCAGACCTTAAAATGGAAACCTGAGAATGCCGGTGTAGTTCCTTTTTATTGTACTGACTTCTGTTCGGCACTTCATCAGGAAATGCAGGGATATATTAGAATCTCACCTGCCGGAAGCAATGTACCATTATCGGCTACTTTGGATAACAAAGAAGCTTCGACTAACTAAGTAATCTTGTAATACAGCAATACTTGATTTGAGATGGGCGGAGCAAAAGTTCTGCCCATTTTTTTCTAAAGCTTAGAATATGAAAAACTCAAAAAAGATAACAAAGCCACTGCTGATTCTTTCAGCAATCATCCTTCCGCTTACTTTATTATTCCCGCTGTGGAAAATTGAGCTTACAGCTCCGCAATATCCCGAAGGGCTGGTGATGAAAATCTGGCTCTACAAACTGAGTGGTGATATTGAAATCATCAATGGTTTGAATCATTACATCGGCATGGGGGCAATCCATGAAAAGGATTTTCCTGAGTTTATGGTTCTTCCTTATGCAGTTATCGCATTAAGTATATTCGGACTATTAGCAGCTTTCCTGAAAGCATCCAAATGGACTCATGCTTATACCATAAGTTTTATGATTTTTGGAATAATTGCAATTGCTGATTTTTGGAGATGGGAATATGCCTATGGTCATAACCTTGATCCGGCAGCCCCGATTAATGTTCCCGGAATGACCTACCAGCCACCCTTGCTTGGATATAAACAATTACTGAATTTTGGTGCTTTTTCAATTCCTGATATTGCCGGTTGGTTGTTTTTTCTGAGTGCCGGACTAGCTATTTTGGCATCTGCACATTTAATAAGAAAGGGTGAATGGTAAAAAGGTTGAGTCTAATCGGATTCATTGGATTACTTTTTTTGACATCCTGCTCTTCAGGTCCAAAGGAAATAGACTGGGGAAAGAATGCATGCGAGTTTTGTAAAATGACATTAATGGATCATCGTTTTGGAGCTCAGATAATTAATAAGCACGGAAAGTCATATATTTTTGATGATATTATCTGCCTGTCTGGATTTATTGATGCTGCTACCCTTTCAAGCGAAAGCATTAAGTGCATCTACTTGATTGATTTCAACGGATCAGGTTTTATCAGAGCTGATGAATCGGTTATCATTAAAAGTGAAAGTATCCGCAGCCCGATGAGCAGCCACCTGGCATCGGTCAGAGCCAAAAATGATTTTACAACTTCACCCGGAGATAATATTTTAAAATTTGAAGATTTGTTCCCTGGAATGGAGCTGAAGTGTCAATGAGGTTCTTTTGTTTATTTATACTGATGTTTCCTGTTTGTGCCGGAGCAACCATCTGGCAAGTATTTCCGGCTACGAATGCTGTTACTCAGGCAATTGCTAAAAGCAGTGCCGGTGATACAATTGAAATTCAGAGCGGAACCTACCGTGAAAACACAACAATTGATATCAAACATTCACTTCATATCCGGGGTGTTGGCAATCCTGTTCTTGACGGCCAATACAAAGGACAGATTATGAGTATATGGGCATCCGGAACAACAATTTCAGGCATTCATTTTATTCGTTGCGGGAAATCAAATCTGGAAGATTATGCAGCGATTAAAGTTTATCATGTTAATCATGTAACAATTTCACAGAATACCTTTGAAGATAACTACTTCTGTATTTTTCTGCTGAAATCAGACAGTTGTATCATTCGTCAGAATTTCATCAGTGGCAAGGCTGTTTTTGAACAAACTTCAGGTAATGGAATTCATTTATGGAAATCACAACATGCTATTATTTCAGAAAACAAGATTCAAGGCCAGCGTGACGGAATTTATTTTGAATTTGTTACCAACTCAAGAATTGAAAATAACATCAGTGCTCATAATATCCGGTACGGATTGCATTTTATGTTTTCACACCGGAATCAATATACCGGTAACCGGTTTACAAACAACGGTGCAGGTGTGGCTGTTATGTATTCCAATCATGTTCACATGACACGTAATGTTTTTGATTTGAATCGTGGTCAGGCTTCTTACGGGTTACTGCTGAAGGATATTTCTGACAGTAGAATTAATCAGAATAGGTTTGAAAAAAACAGTGTTGCTATCTACATGGAAGGAAGCAACAGGCTCACCATTGAACAAAATAATTTCATTCGTAACGGATGGGCGATGCGGATATATGCTAACTGTGAAGGAAGCAAAATCAGTAATAATAATTTTTCGGGAAACTCATTTGATGTCTCTACCAATGGCTCTGAAGACCATAATCACTTTGTTCAAAACTTTTGGGATAAATATGAAGGGTATGACCTTAACCATGATGATATTGGAGATATCCCGTATCGGCCAGTCAGCATTTACGCAATGCTGATGGAGCGGATTCCCTTTGCTTTAATTCTTTACAGAAGTTTTGTTGTCAGCATTTTTGAACGAATAGAAAAAATAATGCCCGTTATTACTCCAGTAAATTTATATGATGAAAAACCCTTAATGAAGCCGGTGCGGTTATGATACAAATTGAAGAGGTGAAGAAGAAATTTGGAAGACTGCAGGTGCTCAAAGGGATCTCTGTGCTGATGCGGCCTTCAGCAGCTTATGCTTTAATAGGTCCGAACGGTTCAGGAAAAACAACATTGCTGAAATCCGTACTGGGTCTTGTCAGGCCTGATTCAGGAGATATTCAACTCAACGGACAATCAATCCTTGGTCAATGGCAATACCGCCAGCTAATTGGTTATATGGCTCAGATCAGCCGCTATCCGGAGAATATGACCCCAGTCCAGATTATCAATATGGTGAAAGATATCAGGCAATCTCAGCACCAGTACGATATGGAGTTATTTGAAGAATTCAAAATCAAAAAATTTGAAAATAAGCCAATGCATTCCCTCTCCGGAGGAATGAGGCAGAAGGTGAATGCCTGCCTGGCATTTATGTTTCAGCCTGCGGTTATTATTCTGGATGAACCAACGGCAGGACTTGATCCGTTAAGTACTGAAATCCTCAAAGAAAAAATCAATGGAATAAGACAAAAAGGTAAATTGGTGATTATCACATCTCATATACTGAGTGACCTGGATGAAATGATTACTCATGTGATTTATCTGAATGAAGGAAATAAAATCATTGATTCAACTCTTGAACAATTGCATGACCGTACGAAAACTGAGAAACTCTCTCATGCAATTGCTTCAATTATGAACGAAGAAAACAATGCTTAAAATTATTAAATATGTGTTGCTGGACATTATTCGCAGCCGGACTGTTATCGGATATACCCTATTTCTTTTACTTACTTCATGGGGAATTTTCCTGTTGGATGACAGTACATCGAAAAGCCTCATCAGCCTGGTAAATATCATTCTGGTTGTGTTGCCGCTGGTCAGTATTATTTTCTCTACAATTCATTTTTATAACAGCTATGAGTTTATAGAACTGATGTTAGCACAACCGGTGAAACGGGCTACAATTTTCACTGGTAGTTATATTGGGGCAGCATTGGCTTTATGCCTGGCATATTTAGTGGGTGCCGGCATCCCGCTTATGATTTTTGACGGGTCAGCAACTGCAGTTACCATGATTGCTTCTGGTTTGATGATTACCCTGGTCTTTGTTTCACTGGCTTACCTGGCAGCATCTCTTACACGGGATAAGGCAAAAGGCACCGGGATTGCCATCCTGACCTGGTTTTTCTTTGCTGTGATTTACGATGCTTTGTTGCTTCTGCTGCTGTTTTTGTTTGCTGATTATCCGGTCGAAAATTTTCTGCTTGGAATTACTTTCCTGAACCCGGTTGATCTGGCCAGACTCATGGTACTGCTGAAAATGGATGTTGCAGCACTGATGGGAATGACAGGTGCAGTCTACAGTGAATTGTTAGGTAGCCTGAAAGGAATGCTGGTTGCCGGCCTGGTTTCACTTGTATGGGTTGTATGGCCTTTCCTGCTATCGCTCAGGATATTTAATAAAAAGGATATTTAACCTTTTTGCTTACGTCTTTTTCTCTCTGCAACTATCAGTGAAAGTTCGCGGCTCATCTGGCCTGCTATTGATGTGTTTTCTTGTGCTCTGCGGGTAAGGTAAGGAAGTACTGCAGCTACCGGTCCGTAAGGGACATATTTACAGACATTGTATCCGGCATGTGCAAGATTAAAGCTGATGTGATCGCTCATGCCAAGTAATTGGGAAAACCAGATACGGGTATCATCTTTTTTGATTCCTTTTTCACCCATCAGGCTGACTAATAACATTGAACTGTTTTCATTATGAGTTCCGGCACAAAAACTAATTCGGTCAATATAGTCAACACAAAAACGCAGAGCCTTGTTAAAGTCATTGTCGCTGCCGGCTTTATCCTTATGAATCGGTGAGGGATAATTCAGTTGAGCAGCACGGTCTCTTTCTTTTTCCATGTATGCACCTCTTACCAGTTTCAACCCGATATAAAAGTTATGCTCTTCTGCTTTTTTTAATAAGGTATGCATGTAATCGAGCCGGTCCCAGCGGTAAAGCTGTACCGTATTGTAAATAACTGCTTTTTCGCGATTGTATAACTGCATCATCTCTTCAATCATGGAATCAATTGCCGGTTGAATCCAACTGTCTTCAGCATCAATAAAAAGCCGGACTCCTTCAGCTGAAGCTGCTGAGCAAATTTCTTTTACCCGCTGCTTAACCCGGCCATACTCTGCTATCTCTTCAGCAGTAAGCTCAGCTTTCTTACTGACTTGCTCCATTAAATCCATCCGTGATAAACCGGTTGGCTTAAATACACAAAACGGAATGGCAGGATCGCCTTTTGCACGTTTTATGGTGGCTATTATTTCACGGGTTGTTTTATCAAAATCTTCTTCTCTACCCTTGCCTTCAACGGCATAATCCAGAATGCTTCCAATATTGTATTGGTATAAATGAGCAATGGTTTGATTACAATCTTCAATATACTCACCACCACAAAAATGCTTAAATACGGTAGCCCGTATGATGCGTTTTACAGGAAGCTTAAACTTGGTTACTGCATTTGAAACTGCCGGTGCAAGACCGACTAGCCAGCGTTGGCCTAAGGCAGTAAACAGAAAATAATCGTTCCGCAGTTCTTTATCTGATTTGGAAGCGAAGGCAACTTTTAGATTATCAAAAGATAATCCGTTTTTTGATGACATACAGATTCAATCTGGCAACTGCAAACATAATCTGTTTCATTCATCTGTGACTCAATGTCCGGATCAGAAATAATTAATCAGACCAAAATGTACCTTAGCAGCCCTGAACCGTACCGGATTCTCAAATTCTTTACCCAGTGCATAATTGAGTGAAAATATTCCAAGCTTGGTTTCAAAAGTAATTCCAGCTCCAAACCCAAAAGGAGTATCCCTTACATAATAATTATGTTGCTTTCGTTCGTACCAGGCAGCATTCACAAATAACAACAGGTATGAATTTTCTTCGAGCAGGTACCGCCATTCATTTTTCAGGATAAGGTACTGAGAGGCCAGTATGGATTCTTCGTCAAATCCCCGTAAAGTTCTCAGCCCTCCAATCCGGTATAATTCATTCTGAAATGATTCTTCCCCTGAGAGATAGCCAGTAATTACTCCGGTATTGTTTACCAGTCTTTTCCCAGCCGGAAAATAAATATCAGCGGTGATACTGGCAAGGTACAGGGTGGATTTTAGCTTCAGTACAGAATAATCAACCAGCTTTAGTTTTGAATTCGGAGTAATTTTTTTACTTCCGGCTGAGGTAGTGAGTTCAACCGAGTAACCCCTCCGGGGATTCAGCCGGTAGTCCAGTTTTGACATTCTTAAGCTGATCCCGTAATGCTGTGAACGGATATCGGCAAAAGGGGGTAATTCGGTTACAGATTCATAAAGGGTCGTGTTTAATAAGGTTGACTTTTTGATTTCATAAAATGCCTGGAGGTAGTTCCCACCGTGTAAGCTGTATTGAATTCCGGCAATCCGGCTCAGCTGAATGTAAGTTGAGTCTTTTTTATAGATATTCAGTCCGAGATCTATCCCGAAAGGAGTTTGAAACAAAAACGGATAATTAAAATGTGCTTTCAGATCCTGGGTCTTGCTCTCTGGAAGTTTCCAGTTAAAATCAATGAGTTCACCATAGCCGAATGCGCTCAATAACCGGATCGATACATCACCGGTTACATTGACTTTACCAGTCTCGTGATTGTCAGGCAAAACTCCGATAATGCCATCCAGCTTACTGGCTTTCTGGTTTTTCAGGTAGAGGTATAGAGTAGCGGCTGTGTCATGAAAGGCAACTTCGAACGGTCTTAACTCGCTGACCATCGGCAATTCCCTGATTCGGGTACTGATTCGCGATAAGTCCGATTCATGATAAAGGCTTCCTTTATGAATGGATAAATAACTTTGTAAATAAGTATGACTGAGCTTAGAGTTGCCTTTGATGAGAATACTGTCAATCACAATCTTGCTGCCAATATCAAGATAAAGTGAAGCTGAAATCCTGTTTTCTTCAATCTTGACATTGTCGAGCGAACAGACTGCAAAAGGATAACCATTATCTTCACACCAGCTCAGAAGTTTTTTCATGATAAGAGCGACTTCATCAGGACGGAAGTCACGGTCATCAAAAAATCTCTCTCTGATTCCGGTCAGGCTGAGAATGCCTTCATCTACATTTCCCCGGCTTAATGAGACCCATTTGAATTTCATTCCTGTTTTCAGGTAAACATTCAAGGTGTTGCTTATCCGTTCTGACCCGGTCACAGCAGCTGTCAGATAACCGCTACCGTACAGGACATTTAATGTTTTTGTAATCTCTTTAAGTCGCTGAACGGAGTCTGAAAAAGAATTCTTAAATTTTAAGGAGTTTAGTATTTCAGCAGTTCTGTCATCAGTGCAGGTTCGGCAAGGGTAAAAATTCAGCAGGTAGGCAGGCTGAGCCGCCAAAGGAGCAGACCATAAATAAAAAAGCATAAGTAGAACCTGCCGGATTTGCATAATGGCAAAGAAAGACAAGACAGCAGGATTAGTACTCAATACGGGTGCTAAATTATTCGTTACTTACAGATCAATGGATCATTCCGGAGTATGAAAATTATCCATTGTTATCTGTTCTAAAATTTCTAATTTAGGAGCGCATCAAATCACTGACTCTTTATTTCACTTTAAACGATAACTTTATGAAAACATTTGACGAAAAATTTATCAAGAACATTGTGCTGGTCGGAGCTGCAAAGTCAGGTAAGACCACTTTGGCAGAAACAATGATGTTTGAAGCAGGCCTGATTAACCGAAGAGGAACGGTTGAAGAAAAAAATACAGTTTCGGATTATCATGAAGTTGAACACGAACGGGGAAATTCTGTGTATTCAACCTGCATGCACACCGAATGGCGCGATTATAAAATAAATATTATTGATACTCCGGGATTTGATGATTTTATCGGAGAGGTGATTTCATCTATCAGGGTTTGTGATACAGCCGTAATTCTGCTGAATGCTCAAAACGGAACAGAAACAGGAACTGAAATTATATGGGAATACATTGAGCGATATAAAAAGCCGGCATTAATTGCAGTGAATCAGTTAGACCATGAGTATGCTAATTTTAATAAGTGTGTAGAAGATTCTAAACGGCTGTTTGGTAATGCTGCAACTCTTATGCAGTATCCTGTTCATACCGGAAACGGATTTAATTCGATTATTGACTTATTGAAGATGGTTATGTACCGTTTTCCTGAGAACGGAGGAAAACCCGAAAAACTGCCCATTCCCGATGATGAAAAGGAGCATGCTGCCAAACTTCATAATGAACTGGTCGAAAAAGCAGCTGAGAATGATGAAAAGCTTATGGAAATGTATTTTGAAAAAGGCAGCCTCGATGAAGATGAACTCCGAGAGGGGTTAAAAAAAGGAATGATGAAACAACAAATCTTCCCGATTTTCTGTCTGTCGGCTAAGCGAAATATGGGAAGTGGCCGAATGATGGGTTTTATTGATAATGTTGCTCTGTCAGCCTCCGAAATGCCTCCGGAAACAACTCAGGAAGGTAAGGATATTCCTTGTGTTTCTTCCGGGCCTCCGGTCTTATTTGTATTTAAAACGCGGATTGAACCCCATTTGGGCAAACTTTCTTTTTTTAAAGTCTTGTCTGGTGAAATTGCAGCCGGAGGTGAATTGTGGAATGAAACAACAGATACGCTCGAGAGGTTTACCAGCCTGTTTATTATGGATGGGAAAAACCGGACACCGGTTGACAAGCTTAAAACCGGTGATATCGGATGTACACTAAAACTGAAAAATACATTCACTAACCACACCCTTGCCCCCAAAGGATCTGGAATTGTTATTACACCAATTGAATTCCCGACTCCCCGTTACCATGTTGCGATTGTAACAAAAAATAAAGCCGATGATGAAAAATTAAGCGGAGTATTACAGGAGATTCATACGGAAGATCCTACACTTGAGGTGGAATATTCACGGGAACTGAAACAAGTGCTGCTTCACGGTCAGGGAGAACTCCACCTGGCAGTTACAAGATGGAAACTGGAGAACCTGTATAAGATGCAGATTGAGTTTGCCAAACCGAGAATCTCTTATCGTGAAACTATTCTAAAACCGGCAGTAGCCTCTTACCGGCATAAAAAACAATCTGGAGGTGCCGGCCAGTTTGGTGAGGTTTTTATGCGAATTGAACCGGTATCACATCAAAAAACAACGGAGTATTCGATTCGAAGTACAGAAACCCAGCAACTACCCTGGGGTGGTGTGCTGGAGTTTAATAACTGTATTGTCGGAGGAGCCATTGATGCCCGTTTTTTACCGTCAATTTTAAAGGGAGTAATGGAAAAAATGACGGAAGGACCTCTTACCGGAAGCCCGGTCAGGGATGTAAGGGTCTATATCTTTGATGGTAAGATGCATCCGGTTGACTCAAATGATATTTCATTTAAGATTGCCGGTATGATGTCGTTTAAAGAAGCATTTCATAATGCACAGCCCCAGTTGCTTGAACCAATTAATGATATTGAAGTGCATGTACCTGAAGAACTGATGGGTGATGTCATGAGTGATTTGCAATCAAGAAGGAGTGTAATCATGGGAATGGATTCCGAAAGAAACTATCAGGTTATTAAAGCCCGTACACCGCTGGCTGAACTTGATGGGTACAGTACAACGCTTCGTTCCATTACCCAAGGCAGGGCAAAATTTAAAACATCGTTTGCAGAATATGCCGTGGTCCCGCCTGATGTCCAGAAAAAACTCAGAGAGGAATACCGTAAAGCTGAAGCAGAGGCGGTGGCCTGATCTGTAAGCTTCTTAACTACATGTAACCAGTTCACGGGGGAAACAGATCTATCCGGAATTCCTGGATTCCTGTGGCTAAATGGGTTTTTTACTTTTGCGACCCTTAATTTACAGCAATGCTCCAGATTTCATACCTGCGTGAACATACCCAAGAAGCCATTCAGCGGTTGGCTATTAAAAATTTTACTGATACAATTCTTCTTAACCGTATTCTTGAGAGTGATAACCAACGCAGAAAAATACAGACCGAACTGGATGCCTTACTTGCTCACCAGAACACCCTTGCTAAACAGGTAGGTGAACTGATGCGTAAAGGAGAAAAGGCAGAAGCAGAAGACCTGAAAAATAAAAGCCTGGCAATGAAAGAGTCAGTTAATTTGCTGACAGATCAACTGACTGCGGCAGAATATGAATTACACAATCTGCTCGTGTTAGTTCCCAATATTCCCTCTCAAAAGGTTCAGCCCGGAAAAACTGCTGATGACAATACAGAAGTTTTTCGTAATTCAGTTCGGCTGCCCGAACTGGATAGGAAGGCAAAACCACACTGGGAGCTTGCCGAGAAATTTGACATCATTGATTTTGAGCTTGGTAATAAAATAACCGGGGCAGGATTTCCGGTCTATAAAGGCAAAGGAGCAAAACTCCAGCGGGCATTAATTAATTTTTTCCTGGATAAGGCAACAGCTGCAGGATACAGGGAAGTGCAACCGCCTGTTGTAGTGAATGAAGATTCTGGTTATGGAACAGGGCAGATTCCTGATAAAGAAGGCCAGATGTACCATATCGGAATAGATAATCTCTATCTTGTTCCAACTGCAGAAGTACCATTGACTAATCTTTACCGTAACTCAATAATTAAATTCCAGGAATTACCGGTTAAACTAACTGCTTACACACCGTGTTTCAGACGTGAAGCCGGCTCTTATGGAAAGGATGTCCGCGGGCTTAACCGGCTTCATCAGTTTGATAAAGTTGAAATCGTGCAGATTCAGCATCCTGATAAATCATATCAGACTTTGGACGAAATGAAAGATTATGTGGCTTCATTACTGGATGAACTGAATCTCCCTTTCAGAATTATCATGTTATGCGGAGGCGATATGAGTTTTGCTTCTGCACTGACTTATGATTTTGAAGTGTGGAGCGGAGCCCAGCACCGCTGGCTGGAAGTCAGTTCAGTTTCAAATTTTGAGTCTTTCCAGTCAAACCGGATGAAACTTCGCTACAGAGATGAGAAAAATAAAACGCAGCTTGCTCATACACTAAATGGAAGTGCTCTGGCACTCCCCAGAATTGTAGCTGCATTGCTGGAAAATAACCAGTCTGAAAAAGCAATTGCAGTTCCTAACGTATTAATTCCCTATACCGGTTTTCAAATGATTAGTTAAAAAGGGTTAAGAAAATAATTCTGAACCCATTAAGAGCTTATAGAACGGGATTCTGCTTTATTTCCCAGAGATTTTGTTTGATTTGCACCCCTTACTTTTACCAGGTTCTGTTTACCCTGGACTAATTAATTTGTAATTAATGTATGAATCCTAATCATTATTGTATCATCATGGCTGGTGGCATCGGAAGTCGGTTCTGGCCAATGAGCCGTAATGCACGACCCAAACAGTTTCTTGATATCCTCGGTACCGGTCGTTCACTGCTTCAGCAATCGTTTGAAAGGTTAGCTAAAATCTGCCCGTACGAAAATATTTTTATTGTTACTAATGAATCTTATGTTGATCTGGTAACTGAACAGATTCCGGATATATCAGCGACTCAGGTATTAGGAGAACCTTACCGTAAAAATACTGCTCCCTGCATTGCTTATGCAGCTCATAAAATTGCAGCCCGGAATCCGGATGCGGTCATGCTTGTTGCTCCGAGTGATCACATTATTTTAGAAGAACAGAAATTTGCTGAGGCTGTGATGAAAGGTCTTGAGTTTGTCGCAGGATCAAATTCCCTTTTAACCATTGGCATCAGGCCAACCCGCCCTGACACGGGTTATGGCTACATCCAGATGATTACTGATCATAACCAGGAAGTCAATAAAATTACGAAGGTGAAAACCTTTACTGAGAAACCCAGCCTTGAAATTGCCAGGACATTTCTTCAATCAGGGGATTTTGCATGGAATGCCGGAATCTTTATGTGGAGTGCTAAAAGTATCATTGCTGCTTTAGACAGGCATCTACCCGAAATCAACAAGCTTTTCATGGATTGTTGCCTTCAGTACAATTCTGATGAAGAAGCGAAGGCAATTGTTAAAGTGTATGAACAGTGCCCGAGTATTTCCATTGATTTCGGTGTTATGGAAAAAGCTTCGAATGTATTTGTAATGAGCTCTGATTTTGGCTGGAGTGATCTGGGTACTTACGGTTCACTTTATGAACATTTATCGCATGATAAAAATGAGAATGCGGTTAACGGTAAGCATGTTATGCTTTACGATTCAAGCCGATGTTTCATTTCAATGCCCGACCATAAACTTGTAGTACTTCAGGGACTGGAAGATTACATTGTTGTTGAAAGTGATGGGGTACTGCTGGTTTGCCGTAAAGCAGACGAACAGATGATCCGGCAATTTGTAAACGATGTTCAGGTGAAAACCGGAGATCGTCATGTTTGATCACCAATCGTTTCTTGATGAAGATAATTGAAGTAACTACCAATCATGACTGTGAAAACTTTCTTCGTTTTCCTGAAAACATTTACCGCACAGATCCTAACTGGTGTCAGCCGCTGGAGCGTGATATTAAATCAGTATTTGACCCTCAAAAGAATAAATTTTTTAAACATGGCGAGTGTGTTCGCTTTCTGGCTGTTAATAACAAAAAGGAAGTAACCGGACGAATAGCTGCTTTTATAAATAAGCGGACTTCAGCCATGGAGGATCAGCCAACCGGTGGTATTGGATTTTTTGACTGCATCCAGGATAAAGCAACAGCTTTTGCTCTTTTTGATGCCTGCAAAGAATGGCTGGCTGCACGGGGAATGGAAGCTATGGATGGTCCGGTTAACTTTGGTGAACGGGATAGTTGGTGGGGCTTGCTGACGGAAGGCTTTACCCCGGTTCCCTATAAAATGAATTACAATCCGGATTACTACCGTTTTTTCTTTGAAGAGTTTGGGTTTAAAAATTATTTTGAGCAATGGTGCTTTTCGCTTAAAGTAGCAGACCGGCCTCAGGAGAAATTCTATATCCGCCATGCTGAAGTTGCTGCAAATCCTGATTATACGGCCCGCTGTCTGCGTAAAGCCCAACTGGCTGCTTATGCCGAAGACTTCCGTCATATTTATAACCTGGCATGGGCACGGCACGGTGGCGGAAAAGAGCTTGAAAAAAATCAAGTGCTTTCTTTTTTTAAAAAAATGAAGCCTGTTATGGATGAAAAAATCATCTGGTTTGCTTATTATAAAGGAGAGCCGGTAGCCATGTGGGTTAACATCCCTGATATAAATAAGATTTTCCGAAAATTTAAAGGTAGGTTTGGACTACTTGAAAAGTTCCGGTTTGCTATGAACTTCAGAAAACGAGTTGTCAGGAAAATGATTGGTATTGTGTTTGGTGTAGTCCCACAACATCAGGGCAAAGGCGTTGATGCCTATTTAATTATTGAAGGAGCCAAAGTCATTCAAAGTGAGAATCTCTATGATGACCTGGAAATGCAATGGGTTGGTGATTTCAATCCGCGAATGGTAGCTATTTGCAAGGATCTTGGCGCTTACCGTTCCCGAACACTCATTACCTATCGTTACCTGTTTGACCGTCACAAAGAATTCAAACGCCATCGTGTTTTATAAACAACAAACTTGTTTACCTGAATCAGAATTATATTTTTGCAACCCGTTTTCAAAAACGGCTTGAAAAACAACCGATTCCGTAGCTCAGCCGGTAGAGCATCACACTTTTAATGTGGGGGTCCTGGGTTCGAATCCCAGCGGGATCACTTCCTTCGTTGAATATCTTCTCTGCAACAACAAAGTGTTATTCGCCTTCCTGGCTCTGAAATGGATTGCAGGGGTTGAAAATGATTCATGATTAACCGTAACTTTAATATTTGATTTTGTTCTATTTCCGGTAGAGGTGACCCTGATCACAATTATAATAAGCGATCCGAATTTAGTACATTCGTATTATACAGTTGACTTGAAAAAGAGGATGCTGGCCAAATTAGTTTTTTAGAAATCTTTAAAATGCAAAGTTACTTTTACGATTAATACTTTTTTATACTTTTACCGACCCTTTCGACTAATATCAAACTGAAACGAATAACCATTAAACATGAAAAAACAAGTACTTCTATTTGCTCTGATATGCTTCAGTGTTCAGACATTTTCACAGCAGTTTAACAGTTGCTTTGAGTTAGGCAACGGTGCAACAACAGTTTACAGCGGGTCCCACGGATTTGCCAGTAACAGCCGACTGTTTGTCAGTGCCCCACAGAGCGATTCTGCTTATATTGACGTAGGTGATACCATTTCATTAATGACAAGTGTCTTTGACCTGACTGGTATGACCTATGCCATTTTATCCTTTGATCATATCTGTAAAATTGACTTTTTTGATGTGGCGCAGGTTGAAATCTCAATTGACGGTGGTCAGGATTGGTTTCAGCTGACAAGTGAATATATCACCCCGCAAGTAAATCCTCCGGGGAGCCCCAGTTTTCCAAATCAAGGATTTAGATTTTCAGCAGCTTCCTATGCTGCCTGGCAACCAGGTACCGCTACAGCCGTACCGGATAATTCCTGGTGGCGTACAGAATATTTCGACATTTCATCCTGGTCAGGTTTTCAGGATACCCGTATTCGATTTATCATGTGGGATGACAATATCCCCGGAGGCAATTCAAATGCCGGATGGTTTATTGACAACCTTTGTGTTTCAGCAGCTCCTTGTGAACTTACACCTCCGACTTTAACTCTGGCACCTCCAGTTTATCAGAATATCATCTATAACCTCGGTCCTTATACAATCGGGGCTTATTCAAATGATAATTCAGGTATTAATTCGGTTACTCTCTATTATTCCGTTAATGGCGGATCCTATACTGCTGTGACGATGAACAACGTTCAGGACTCACTGTTTCAGGGTCAGATTCCGGCAATGAATGACGGAGATACAGTATGTTATTATATAACTACAGAAGATGCTTCGCCCTGCCTGAATCAGTTTACTTATCCTTCGGTTGGCTGTATTCAGTTTATCGTTTCAGAGGGGATTACTTTCCCGTATTGTGATGGATTTGATGTAGCCAGCCAGTTGTGGTCTGATTCTTCAACGGTAGGAAACTGGCAAAACGGCCCACCTCAGAACGGTATAATCAATACCCCGCACTCACCACCTAATGTATGGGGAGTTGGGTTAACAGCTCCATACCCTCCAAGTGCAAATGCAATTCTGTATTCACCGGTTTTCGGGACCGTTCCGGTTGGTTCCAAACTCAGTTTCTGGATGAACTATTATACAGAAACCGGATGGGATGGAACCAGACTTGAATATTCAACTAATGGTGGAACTACCTGGGTAACTCTCGGTGATTTGGCAAATACCTGCAACTGCCAGACGAATTGGTACACCGGCAATATCCAATGCAGCAGCCAGCCGGGATGGGCTGGTCAGAGTAATGGCTGGGTTAAAGCTGAGTATGTATTTACTTCTTCTTTCCCGTTTGCTCCTAACATTCAGTTCAGGTTCATTTTCTGTTCTGATGCAAGTTTTGTATATGACGGATTTCTGATTGATGATTTCTGTATTGAAGTTCCCCAGCCGCATGATGTTGGAGTTGCAGCAATTATTTCACCGGGTAGTTATGCACCGGCTGGCAGTTGCCAGGATGTAAATGTGACTGTGCAGAACTTCGGATTAAATCCTGAATCTAACTTCGATATTTATTACAATTTAAATGACGGAAGTACAACCACAACTTACGGACCTTTCCCATTTAATGGCACACTCAATCCAGGTCAAAGCCAAAGTATTCTGCTGCCATGTGTGGTGATTCCTTCAGGTCAGTTCGGTTTTTGTGCCTATACCTCGCTATCCGGTGATGGTAATCATTTGAATGATACAACCTGTTCCTCACCTGTTGGAATTCCGGTTATTGTTATGGATTCAACTACCTATTGTGATGATTTTGAAAGTGGAAACCAGGGGTGGGCAGCAGTTATTAATACCGGAGGTGCACTTACAACTGCATGGGAGTTTGGAACTCCTGCTTTTGGTACAACTTCAGGTGCTCATTCGGGAGTTAATGCTTGGGATATCAACTTGGCAACCGGATATATGGGAAGTTCCAATGCGTCTTTATTCTCACCCATATTTGATTTTACCAGTGTGACTATGGCAGGGATTTCTTTCTGGCTTAACTATAATACTGAACTTGGATGGGATGGAACACGTCTTGAATATTCTACGGATGGTACAACCTGGACCTTAATGGGAACAGTGGGTGCAACCGCTCCTTATTTTAACTGGTACACCAATAATGTAAACTGTAGCAGCCTGCCGGCATGGTCAGGAAACAGCAACGGCTGGGTTAAAGTTGAAAT
>JADLBQ010000020.1 GCA_020847635.1 Bacteroidia bacterium | reverse complement strand
TGGCATTGAAAAAATCAGGACCGGAATCATGGTTGTGGGAGCCCGGGTTGATAATAATAATCTTCTCTCCGGAAATTGTCTGAAGACTGTTTACCAATCGGAATTGCCAGATATAATGAAGCAACTTCTCTTCCATAACCCGAATGGTAAAAGTAAGCAATCTGAATCACAACCTGAACCCTTCTATGGGAACAGAATTATAAGATATATATTAGGATTTATTTACGATTAGCCGAAAGCCACTGCCATGGATATTCTCTAATACAACTTCCGGATCATAACTTAGATATTTTCTGAGTTTTGCAACAAACACATCCATGCTTCGTGCTGTGAAGTAATTGTCATCACCCCAGATTTTTCTTAGTGCAGTTTCACGTTTTAATAAGTCATTCATACGAAGACAAAGCATATGTAGCAGTTCTCCTTCCTTAGGTGAAAGGCGATATGTGTTTTCTCCGGCAGTCAGGGTTCGCAGTTTATGATTGTAATTCATTAACCCGATTTTAAACTGCATTGGTTTACCGGAGTCATCCTCTTTACTTCTGTTGAGTATAGCTTTAATCTTCATCAACAGGATTTCTGAGTCAAAGGGCTTGGTAATATAATCATCAGCACCTATTTTGTATCCTTCCAGCATATCGGTTTTCAGGCTTTTAGCGGTCAGAAAAATAATGGGAATTTCTTTGTTTTTTGATCTGATGTATTTTGCTAAAGCAAATCCATCCATAAATGGCATCATAATATCAAGGATGCATAAATCAAAGTAATCTTTATCAAAGGCTTGCTGGGCCTCTTTGCCATCACGGCATAACGTAACTTCGTAATCGTTAATATCCAGATAATCGTGCATAACTGTTCCAAAATTCGGATCATCTTCAGCCAACAAGATACGATGGGTTTTCTCTTTCATGATTATTTCTTGATTAAATGTTATTTTGAGGAAAGAATATACTGAAACAACTGCCTTCACCTTCCTTACTGATGACTCTGACTTCACCCGCATGTGCTTCAACAATTGATTTGACATGGTTTAAACCGAGCCCGAAACCTTTAACATCATGAATATTACCGGATGATTTGCGGAAAAACTTTTCAAAGATCCTGCTAATGGTTTCTTTGTCCATCCCCATCCCTTTGTCTTCAACAGAAAGGACAATTCCGCCTTCTCGTGATTCGGTCCGAACAGTTATCTCTGGTGCCGTTGGTGAATATTTATTTGCATTATCCAATAAATTAATGATTGCTGTTGTGAGCATTAATTCATCCCCTTCAACAACAGGATTTATAGCTCTTAATTCACTGTGAATCCATCCGCCTCTGGAAGAAACCTGAACTAGCATATTGTCAATCGATTTTTGTACCAGTTTATGCAAGTCAACAGGTTCTCTTTTAATGCTAAAATCTCCTTTTTCGAACATTGCTGTTTGAAGGATGGTTTCAACCTGCCTGTTCATCCTTCTGTTTTCTTCACGTATAATATTAGAGTAATAGCCCACTTTTGATTTATCTTCAGCAATCCGTGGATTGTTGATTGCATCAATAGCCAGTGAAATGGTAGCAATGGGAGTCTTAAATTCATGGGTCATATTATTAATAAAATCTGATTTAATTTCTGAAATTTTCTTTTGCTTTAAAAGCATGTTTACCGTATAAATAAAGACAATGATTATTGTCAGGGAAAACAGGGCAGAGGCAGTCATCATTTTTCCAATGGTCGATAAAACAAAAGAAGTTCTTGAAGGAAAATAGATTAACAGAATCAAACCTCTTGAATAAAGTTCGTCAGGGAAAAGCTCAGTTTTGTATTTTGAATTTCTTAGAGCAGAATAATAAACTGAATCATAGCTGGTTATTAGTGAATCTTTTTTTGTATCAAGTATTCCAAATGTATAAGGAAGTTCGATACCCCGGTAACGAAGTTCTTTATTAAGAATCGTATCCACTTCCTGCAGAGAAATATAGCTTAATGGATTGTCATCTGATGTTGCATAGGAAAGTGCAATTCCGGTCATGACTTCATTAATCCGGTTGACTTTTGAGGAAAGCTTAACTTTCAGCCTAGTCATTTCCTGTTCAAGCCTGATTCGTTTTTTCTCAACTTCAGCCTGCAAAAGTTCATTTTTCAGAAAGACTTTATCTTTTGATGATTCTTTTTCAGAAATCCGTACATGATCAATTTCAGTAACCTGACTTGCAGAATCAGACCGGATGATCAGTTTCTCATGTTCCAGGTGCTCTGAAGATAGCAGGGTATCTCTAGTATAAGATTGAACAGTAGTAGTCAGGCTATCCTGAATGTTAAATCCCGATGAATCGCTGTTCACCAGTGTAAAAATTGCATTTCCAGTGTTTTGCTGACCAGCCATCGAACTATCCATCGCCTGCCAAAAAGTAGAATCAGACTCAAAGCCAAGGTATTTGTGGCTAATAAAATTTAAGATTTGTCTGGCATCTGCTTTCTGAACTGTGTGATTTAATGATTCCTGAACATGGTGGTCAAATTGCTGCTCATTCATCAGGTAATCATGCCTGAGCCAGTAAACCTGAAGCAGAATGATACCGATTAATGAAGCAGACATCAATAAGATAATAAGCCTGATTGCAAAACGGTTCATCGATGAGCAAATTTAAGAGGATTGTACCAGCAGTTATATGCTTTAACGAATCATTAACAAGTGCCGGCATCCATAAAACCTTGTTTATTTAAGTTTAATGCCCTTCTGAAAACGAATAGTATTTAGCTAATTTTGCGTTCAAAATAGGATTTCAACTAATTTTATGAGTGAAAATAACGAAGTGCTTGACCGTGTCATAATCAAATTTGCCGGAGATTCAGGAGATGGAATGCAGCTAACAGGTAGTGAGTTTACCAATACCGCGGCTTTACTTGGAAATGATGTAAGTACGTTCCCAGATTTCCCCGCTGAAATCAGGGCACCTCAGGGGACGGTTGCCGGTGTTTCCGGCTTTCAGCTTCATTTTGGAAGTGTAAATGTTTACTCGGCAGGTGATATGTGTGATACACTTGTAGCAATGAATGCTGCTGCCTTGAAGGTTAATCTCAGAAATATTAAAAAAGGAGGACTGATTATAGTAAATACTGAAGGATTTGATCCGAAAAACCTACGCCTGGCAAAGATTGCAGAAGAGGATAATCCGTTAACCAATGGTTCACTGGATAATTACCAGGTTATAAAAATAGATGTCACTAAACTGACAAAAGCAGCACTGGAAGGTTCGGGTCTGGGAGTGAAAGAAATAGACCGGAGTAAGAATATGTTTGTCTTAGGTTACCTGTATTGGATGTATAATCGTTCATTAGATAACACTATTAAGTTTCTTGAAGAAAAATTCAGCAAGAAAAAGGAAATTCTGGATGCAAATCTGAAAGTACTTCGCGCAGGTTATTCTTATGGTGATACAACAGAAACTTCAATGCGTAGGTATATCGTTAATCCTGCTCCCATGCCTCCGGGTACCTACCGGAATATTATGGGCAATCAGGCTGTTGCAATCGGATTAATTGCAGCTGCTGAAAAATCAGGATTGCCTTTATTCTATGGTTCCTATCCGATTACTCCTGCTTCTGATATTTTACATGAGTTATCCAAGCATAAAAATTTTGGAGTCAGAAGTTTTCAGGCAGAAGATGAAATTGCAGCTATGGCTTCAGTTGTGGGGGCATCTTTTGGAGGACATCTGGCAACAACTGCATCATCTGGTCCTGGAATTGCATTAAAAACCGAAGCTATCGGACTAGGAGTTATGCTTGAACTTCCGATGGTAATCATCAATGTTCAGCGGGGTGGCCCAAGTACCGGGTTACCAACTAAGACAGAACAGGCAGATTTACTTCAGGCATTGAACGGAAGGAATGGCGAGGCTCCGCTTCCGGTTTTAGCAGCCTGTTCACCGGCAGATGCATTTGATACAACTTTTGAAGCCTGTCGTTTAGCGCTTGAATTTATGACTCCGGTTATGATGCTCAGTGACGGATACATTGCCAATGGAGCTGAGCCCTGGCGATTCCCGTCTTCCGACCAGTTGGATGTGATTAAAGTTAATTTTCAAAAGGAGAAAAATGATGGTGACAAGTTTTTACCGTACAAAAGAGATGAGAGGAAATCTCGTCCATGGGCCATTCCCGGAACTCCTTATCTGGAACACCGGATTGGAGGAATTGAAAAGCAACATGAGACTGGCAATATCAGCTATGATCCTGAGAACCATGAGTTCATGGTTCATCTGAGAAATGATAAAATAGAAGGAATAGCTGATTATATTCCTGAGCAAAAACTTGACAGCGGTCCTGAAAAAGGTAAATTGCTGGTTCTAGGTTGGGGGTCAACCTACGGTACAATAAAGACTGGTTGTATCAGAGCCCGTGAAGAAGGGTATGAGGTGGCTCATGCTCATTTAAAATACATTAAACCATTTCCCAGAAATCTGGGTGAGTTGATGTATAATTATGATCAAATTCTTATTCCTGAAATGAACATGGGACAGTTACTTATGTTAATTCGTGCCAAATATCTGATCCCGGCCATTGGCTTTAATAAAATTAAAGGACTCCCATTCGGAGTAAATGAAATTAAAAATAAAATTATTGAACTGATGAAGTAAAATCATCACTAAAAAAAATAATATGTCAGAAAATTTAACGGTAAATACTGAACGTCCTAAGATGACTTCAAAAGATCTGGTAAGTGATCAGGAAGTCAGATGGTGTCCGGGTTGTGGTGATTATTCTATCCTGAAACAGGTTCAAACGGTTATTCCCGAACTTGGACTTAACAGGGAAGATATTGTTTTTATTTCCGGAATTGGTTGTTCATCACGTTTTCCATATTATATGGAAACCTATGGGATGCACAGTATTCATGGCCGGGCAACAGCTATTGCTTCGGGACTAAAAGCAGCACGCCCTGAGCTTAGCGTATGGATTATCACCGGAGATGGTGATGCCCTTGCTATCGGAGGGAACCATTTTATTCATATTCTTAGAAGAAATTTCAATGTAACCATCCTGCTATTTAATAATCAGATTTACGGGTTAACCAAAGGGCAGTATTCACCAACATCTGAAGAAGGGAAAATCACTAAGAGCACACCTGCAGGAAGCATTGATCATCCCTTTAATCCCATTGCTTTGGCAATGGGTGCCGAAGGTTCTTTTATTGCAAGAAGTATGGACAGAGATCCGGCCCATTTGAAAGAAATGCTTCGAAGAGCCAATGTGCATAAGGGAACATCATTTCTTGAAATCTATCAGAATTGTAATATTTTTAATGATGGGGCATTTGAGATTTTTACTGAAAAGAAAACTAAGAAGCAGGAAACGATTTTTGTTGAGAATGGCAAGCCTTTGGTTTTTGGTGCTAACCAGGAGAAGGGTGTAAAGCTGGATGGCTTCAAGCCGGTTATTGTTGACATTGTTGATTCATCAAACTCAGTAAATGATTTATGGATACATGATGAGCATGACAGGGTTAAAGCTGGTATTCTGAGCAGGTTTTTTGATAATCCTGCACTCGAAAATCATTTCCCAAGGCCTTTTGGTGTATTCTACACAGAAAGTCGTTCCTGTTATGAAGACGAACTTAATAAACAGATTGAATATGCGGTAACAAAAAATGGTAAAGGTAATCTGGATAAGCTGCTCAGAGGGAAACAGATCTGGGAACTTGCCTGAGGTGGTTATAAAAGAATAGAGGGCTGTTGGATCAGCCCTTTTTTATTTTTAGTAGAACAAGAGGATTTTATTTAATTTGGAAAATATGAAATATACGATTAGCAGAAAAAGCAGAACATCTCAGTTTATTGAAGTCAATATTAAAATTGAGAATATAAATACGGATAATATTGCGCTTCAGATACCTGCCTGGCGGCCTGGAAGATATGAGTTAGGAAATTTCGCAGCCAATGTGAAATCATTCAATGTTCAGAATCTGGGCGGGGAAAATTTGAAATTCCAAAAAACAGGTAAGGAGAGGTGGACGATTGATTGTAAGGGATTATCTGAAATAATGGTTAGTTACGAGTACTTTGCTGTGAAGCCAGATGCCGGAGGTTGCTGGCTGACTCCTGATGTTTTCTATGTAAATCCGATTCATTGTTGCATGTATGTTGAGGGCAGGGAAAATGAACAGTGCATTGTGAATTTTGCTGAAAATGAAGAACTGGAGATTGCCACTTCGCTAGAAAGAAAGGGCCAATCCGTTTGGGTAGCTGCTTCCTATGATGAACTGGTGGATTCTCCGATTCTGGCAGCACCCAAATTGAATCATGAATCATTTACTTTTCAAGATACGGAATATCATATTTGGATTCAGGGTGATTGTGAACCTGACTGGAAACGGATAAAAAATGATTTTATCGGTTTCACAAAACAGCAAATTGAGGTGATGGGAAAAATTCCTGTCCGGGAATATCATTACCTCGTGCTGGCATTACCTTTTAAATTTTATCATGGAGTTGAGCATCTTAAAAGTACAGTACTTGCATTGGGTCCTGCATCTAAATGGATGGAAGAAAGCGTATATGCTGAGTTTATCGGAGTTGCTTCACATGAGTTATTTCATGTCTGGAATGTAAAATCATTCCGGCCTGCTGAAATGACTCCTTACAATTATTCAAGGGAAAATTATTCGAAATTCGGCTGGATCTATGAAGGAATCACAACGTATTATGGAGATTTATTTCTGGCCAGAAGCCATTTCTTTAACCATGACCAGTATTTTGATGAAATCGGTAAACGGCTGCAAAAGCACCTGGATAATACCGGAAGATTTAACTATAGCATTTCAGAATCATCCTTTGATACCTGGGTTGATGGTTATAAAGCTGGAATACCCGGTAGAAGAACATCTATCTATGATGAAGGCTCACTTATCTCTTTTATTCTGGATATGATGATCAGGCGTTCCTCTGGGAAATATTCACTGGATGATTTTATTAGAGAGGTAAATAATAGTTTCGGAAAGGCAAATAAAGGGTATGATGAAAAAAGTATCCGTGCGATCATTCTGTCATTAACGGATAAAAACACATTAAGAATCTTCTGGCAACTGCTTGAAGAACCAGTTTCTTATATCGCTACCCTGGAAAACCATTTTGACTATCTGGGGCTTGCTCTTATTTACACACCAAACGAAAAGGAACATGAGCATGCTGCTGGAATTCGCCTGGATGATTCAAAACCTCATCCAAAGGTTGTCGCAATCGGTCAAAGTTCACCGGCTGAGATTGACGGATTGATGTTTGGAGACGAAGTAACTGAAATGAGAATGGAAGGTGACTATATTGAAATGGAAGTTATGACCTATAATAAACCCAGAAAACTGCATATCCGGCTTCGCGAATCAGAATCTTATTTTCCTAAAGTTATTTTAAGAAAACAGGAGTTTGTTACTGAGAAACAGAAAAGAGCATTTGACTGGTGGATAACCGGGAAGAATAAATCTTAACGAAGATCAATAACTTCTGCTTCGGGGTGTTTTGAGGAGTCGAAGGTGAAAAATGAATCGGAAACATCTACATTAGGTGTGAATTTATCAACAGAGTAAGTCAGATTAATTCCGCTTTTATTCATTATCTTAACCGATGAAACGAGTTTTTTTGTTTTATCCAGGGTGGCAATAATTTTAAAATAGGGTTTCTTCGAATCATCAGGGAAAAGTTCAACTGTCTGAAAGACCGATTCACCAATTTTCTTTTCACTGGCAAATTTTGTTTTGAATCCTGTATCTCCAAGAATAAAAATCCGTTTTGGTGTTAATTGGTCTTCTTTAGAGTTATCATTGGCATTAACCTGCACTTCGTTTTCTTCCTTCAAGTGTGTCCAGATGGTGGTGCCGTCTGAAATGATATCCTGTGAAGCTAACTCAACTCTGTATTTATCGCCTTTAAGGGTTAATACTCCTTTTTGCTTTTCGATAGTCTTGTCTTTCAGGTTTTCAATGGTGATGGTAAATGCAGCCTTGATTGTTTTAAACGACTTGTAATTCTCATTTACTGCTTTTAAGGCTCCAGATGCTTTGGCATCTTTTTGAGCAATTGCTTGAGTAGTCAGTATTATTCCGATAAGGGATAAAGCGAAAGATCTGATCATGATTTTTAAAGGTTCACAAATCAATAATAAAGCCGTAACAACGGCTTGGAGGTAATGTTCACAAAAAATTCAGTGCGAATGTAAGAAAATCAACTTTGCTGCATTGACATAAGTTGCTGTTCAAGTGCAATCATATCTTTGATTTTTACTTCACGGGCTTTACTTCCTTCAAAAGGACCGATGATTCCGGCAGCTTCAAGTTGATCAATGATTCTTCCGGCACGGTTGTAACCAAGCTTCAGTTTGCGCTGTAATAATGATGCGGATCCCTGCTGATGCTGAACAATAATTCTTGCTGCATCTTCAAACATTGCATCTCTTTCCGAAACATCAAAACCTGATAATCCGGCTTCATCCCCTTCACCAACATATTCAGGAAGAAGAAAAGCATCCGGATAGCCGCGCTGGCTACCAATAAAACTGGTGATTTTCTCAACTTCAGGTGTGTCTACAAAGGCACATTGCAGGCGGATTAAATCAGCACCTAGTGAAAGCAACATATCTCCTTTACCAATGAGTTGGTCAGCACCTCCGGTATCCAGGATTGTTCGTGAATCAATTTTTGAGGTTACACGAAATGCAATACGGGCCGGGAAGTTTGCTTTAATAGTTCCAGTGATTATGTTAACAGATGGTCGCTGAGTAGCAATAATCAAATGGATACCAACAGCCCGGGCCAGTTGAGCAAGTCTTGCGATCGGAGTTTCAATTTCCTTTCCTGCTGTCATAATCAAATCTGCAAATTCATCAATAACCAGAATGATGTATGGCAGGTAAGCATGTCCATTATTCGGGTTCAGTTTCCGGGCAACAAATTTTACATTGTATTCTTTAATGTTCCTGACCTGTGCATCCTTAAGCAAATCGTATCGTTTATCCATCTCAATGCAAAGGGAGTTAAGTGTGTTTACCACTTTGCGGGTATCGGTAATAATTGCTTCTTCTTCTCCGGGAAGTTTTGCTAGAAAATGCCTCTCAATCTTTTTAAACAGCGTTAATTCAACCTTTTTCGGATCAACCAGAACAAACTTGACTTCAGCCGGGTGTTTCTTATAAAGCAGTGATACAAGCAGGGCATTTAATCCGACAGATTTTCCCTGACCGGTGGCACCAGCCATTAGCAAGTGAGGCATCTTTGTCAGATCGGTAATAAAAACTTCATTTGAGATTGTTTTACCAAGAGCAACCGGCAGATCATAACCTGTTTGCTGAAATTTTTCAGAAGTTAAAATGGTTCTCATTGAAACCGTTTCAGCATTTTGATTTGGAACTTCAATCCCAATTGTACCTTTGCCCGGGATGGGAGCAATAATCCGGATTCCTAATGCTGCCAGGCTTAAAGCAATATCATCTTCAAGATTTTTGATTTTTGATATCCGGATTCCTGCTTTTGGAATAATTTCAAAAAGTGTTACTGTAGGTCCTACTGTTGCTTTGATCTTTTCAATACCGATGTTATAATGGCCAAGTGTCTCAACAATCTTATTCTTATTGGCTTCGAGCTCTGCCATCAGTTCTTCACGGCCTAATGGGCTTTTTGAAGAATGCAATTCTAATAAATCAATTGGCGGTACCTGATAGGAGCCTAAGTCTAACTTTGGATCAAATTCACCAAACTCTTGCAATAACTTTTCATTCAACCGTTCTGTATCAGCGGGAGTTTCATCCGTTGGTGCTTCAATGGTTAAGGGTAGTTCATTAGCTGCGATTTCAATTTCCATTTCTTCCTCATTACCGGTATTTTCTTCTTTAGCCTCAAATAGGTCAACCTTTAGAAATTCTTCTGAAATCAGAGATTCAGTCTCTGGATAATTCTCTTTTTGAGGATTAGTAATTTTATTTATTTCTGTTTCGGGCTCAAGCTCAAGCGGCTGAGATATCATTATATTATCAATTTCAATTTCAGGATTTGGTCCATCCTTCATGTGATTTGCAGGAATTGCCTCTTTCAGAAGGGGATCGGCATCAGCAGTTACCTTATTTTGGTTTTTATTGAAATTAAAATTAAATACGGATACAGAAAAAGCTGTCAAAGCGGTGAGTAAAACCAAAGGAGTGCCAACCTTACCAAAAATACCTATCAGCCATTTATTGATAATCTGGCCGAAGGCACCACCCGGGCTAAATGTCTCATTTGCCGGAAAGAAATAGGCTAAAGTTGCAGAAACCAAAAACAATGCAAATATTGAGTACCGAATCGTTTTTCCATGTGGCCAAATCCAAATGCCTGTGACAGTCCGGAATGCATAATAAAACAAGAGAAATGGAATTATTAAAGAAGCTAATCCGAATCCGTTGTTAAAAAGAGAATTTGACAGATAGGCTCCTGTTTTTCCAAACCAGTTCTCAGTTTCAATTTCTGAGTTAAATATCAATGACCAGAAACCGGAAGTCACTTTATCATAGTCGGCTCTCCAGGTAAAGAAGAATGAAAAGAGGGATATAAAAATAAAAACGGATGACGCAAATAGAATGACTCCAGAAACACGTTTGAAGCGGGCTTCTTTAAACCAGAAAATAAATTCCCTAAGGCTTGTGGAAGTGTGATTCTGCTTTTTTAATTTAGTTTTGGTCTCAGTTGTATCCTTCGACTTTAGTTTGTTTCCTTTGTCACTCATGAATAGGCTTGTAATCGGGTAAAGATAATTTTATCAGTTATCAGACTGGAGAATTTAAAGAATTGCTTTCAACATGGTTGTGTGAATAACGAAGTAAAATAGTTATGAGTATCTGGTTGTTATTAAAACTTGTAAGAATTCTGTAAGCGGTTGATAAGGTCAGCCTATCTTTCAAACGGATTTTTTTATTAAAACTTGTAACCAAAGCATTCATTTACAGTTTAAACGTATTAAAAATAAAAAAATGAAAACACAAAAATTTACACGACTCACCAGTTGTCTTTTGTTAACCTTTTTTGCTGTTGTTGGATTTTTTACTTCAGGCAACGGACAGTGTCCGGTACCAATTAAGCCGGCAACCATTCAAGGGATGGGATCAGCCTGTCCGGGGCAATCTAAATCATATTCAATAAACCCTGTTAGCGGAGCTTCCAGTTATACATGGACTTTACCTTCTGGAGCAACTATTAACGGATCTAATCCTTATACCGGAAGTTCAACAACGGTTACTATTGATTATGGGGTTGGTTTTACCCCTCCGGGAACTATTAGTGTCGTTTCGAACAATGCTTGCGGAAGCAGTCCGGCACGTACTTTAACGGTGAAAGCATACTATCCGGGAATTCCCAGTAATATTTATGGTGATGCCAATGCCTGTGTTGGAGATGTTATAACATTTAATGTTGATCCTTATACGGATGCCATTTCTTACACTTGGACGGTACCTTTACATATGAGCATCCAATCAGGCCAGGGAACCAGGACGGTTGATGTGGAAATTCTAAGTGGCTTTAGCGGAAATGAATCAATTTCAGTTGCTGCCAATTATGGCTGTGGGACCGGCACCCAGCGTACTAAAAATATTGTTAAAAAAAATCCACCCCAGGCACCTAACTTAATAAACGGTGATCAAGTTGCTTGTCCTTTAGATATTAAATCCTATTCAGTAGATGCACTTCCTGGCTACTCCTATACCTGGACAATTCCATCCGGAGCTTCTCTAACAGGTCAGGGTACTGCAAATGTAGATGTTACATTTCCGGCAGGGTTTATTGATGGTAAAATTCAATGTAAATACACGAATAATTGCGGAACCTCCCCAAATGCTTCTCTACAGGTTAATGCTACACCTACAATTCCGGGTTTGATTGATGGCGATGCTACCGGGATCTGCAACGGGACACGCACTTACACGGTAGCTCCCCTGGCAGGCCAGCCAACCTATACCTGGACTGTCCCTGCAGGTGCTACACTTAATTCAGGACAAGGGACAAATTCAATATCAGTTACATTCTCTTCATTTAGTAGTGGTAATATATCAGTTAATGCAACTAACAACTGCGGAGTCAGTAAGGACCGAGACCTGTCACTAAGTAGTAATATTGTAATTGCTCAGCAACCAGTTAGTAATTCTGCATGTGAAGGAACCTCTTCAAGTCTTAGTGTTGATGTCCCCGGGGTGGGCCTGACTTATCAGTGGAAGTTTGATAATAATCCGCTTTCTGATAATAGTGAATATTCAGGAACTCAGACATCAACCCTGAATTTACTTAATCTTGATTCGCTTGAGGGTGGTAACTACACAGTTGAGATTTCCAGCGCCTGTGCTTCGGCAGTTAATTCAAATATAGCGGTGTTTACTGTTAATATGAGACCACCAGTACCAAGCCCTATTGCATCAGCACCGGTTTATGGTTGTCCGGGAACTATTGGCTTACAATTGTCCGTTTTACCTGGCGGATATAACACCTTGTCTAATTACTGGCAAACAGAAGGAGATGTTGATTTTACAAGCGGACAAAATACCAATCAGGTTACTGTGGATTTGTTGCCCACTTCTTTCTCAGGATATAC
>JADLBQ010000019.1 GCA_020847635.1 Bacteroidia bacterium | reverse complement strand
TATCAGTATGGTAGTAACACAAATTTTCTTTGCCTAATTCTGTCATCAATGAACTTCCTGCAGCATCGTCCACATCAACAGCAACAACAAAATGATCTTCACTCACCATTCTTATGGTTATTGCTTTCCCGATTCCTTTGGCAGCACCCGTTACAAGTGAAATTCTCTTTCTGTTCATAAGCGAATTTGATTTACTTCATCCGGTTCTTGTCTTTCTGAAATGTTGGCTAATGATTTATTTTTTACTGAAATTAATTTAGCTACAATGCTTAGTGCAATTTCATCAGGACCTTCTGCTCCGATAAAGATCCCCATTGGCATATCTACAGAAGCAATTCTTTCGTAATCGGCAATTCCGGCTTCAATAAATTTTTTCTTTGTTATTTCAACTTTTCTTCTACTGCCAATCATTCCGAGGTAGGCATGTGGTTTGTTTAGGCAACAGGCAAGAATTTCCCGGTCAACCGGATGGCTGTGAGTCATGATACATATATATGATGAGTTATCAAACGGTAATGCCTGTAATGCCTGCTGATATGGCAGATTAAGTTTATTGACTTCCTCAATTGTGCAGTTTCGGATGTATTCCTTCCGTTCATCAATGAGGTAAATCTCGAATGAGAAATTATGTGCATATTTAACAAGTGCCTGGCCGGTATGCCCTGCACCAAAAACATAAAGCCTATTTTTTTTCATAATGATTTCGATAAAGACATCTACCGTTCCTCCGCAACACATGCCATGCTGATGTACCAAATCGTGCCTGAACAATTTATGCTTGCCTTCAGCAAGTTGGTGCAATGCATTTTCAATTACTGCCTTTTCAAACTCCCCGCCACCGATTGTTCCGATAATATTACCATTGGTATCAACCAGCATTTTGGCGCCAATCCTTCTTGGTGTGCTCCCTTTAGTATGAACAACAGTACACACGGCAACACTTTGATTTTTGCTACGTACTTCCGCTAATTTTCTGTAAATGTTATCCATATTGCAGTTAAAACTTATTCCTTTAATGATTGAATATGTTTCTCATATTCTTCAGGTGTATTGATATTGAGCAGAATCTTTTCTGAGTCCACTTCCACCCTTTTACCAGAATAGTTTTTCAATACATCCTTCAGGTTAAAATCATTGTCTTTTATCGAACAGATTTCCTGAATAATCTTTCTGGAAAGAAGAACCGGATGTCCTCCCTTTTTATGATTAACGGCCTTCACATAACTAACTTTCTGCCGGTTTTCCCACAATATTTTTATTATGGAATCATTAATAAATGGATTGTCGATATTATGAATAAAGCAGAAATCAAAATTTAAAAAATGAACTAACCCTGTTTTCAGCGAATAAAACCGGCCATGATCTGTTTTTATTTTTTCAACTACTGATACCATTGGCTTTATTTTTTCAAATTCCGACTCCCATTTACTTTCAGTATATTCTTTTCTGATAACCAGGCAGATATCTCTGATACCTGCATTAAAATATCCCTGTATAATACTTTCAATAAAAGTCTTCCCATTATATATAAGATAAGGTTTGGGAGATTTCATTCGCTCCGACTTACCTCCGGACAGAATTAATACACCTTTATTGACAAGCATTTACTAACTCAATAATAAATATACAGCTGACGAAATTATTTTTATTTAAAATATGAAATACTGATTACAATCATGGTTTTATAAAAAAGTGAAGTCTTACTTTGTTCTGCAAAAAGTTAAAAAAGCATAATGAAACATTTTGATGACATTCTTTCTTATTGCGAAAAAGCTGCTTTTGATCTGAATTTCACACTTGCCAAGAACTGGAAAAAGGAAAAACAAGACAGGGTTCTGGTTGGCTACCTTCCAATTTATGTACCTCGTGAAATTATTCATGCAGCCAATGGTTTGCCTGTTGGAATAATGGGTGCCGGAGACCGCAAGCAGATTATTAAAGGTGATGCCTATTATCAATCCTACATCTGTCATCTTCCGCGCGGAATCATTGAAATGGCACTTGATACAAATCTCAATGATTTTGATGGCTTTTTGTTTCCGGCAATCTGTGATTGCATCCGAAACCTATCAGGTATGTTTAAACTCTCCAGGAAGGGAAAATTTCAACGGTATTTTGATTATCCTCAAAATTTTGACCCTGCAATCGGAGGTGCCTTCTACAGTCAGGAAATGGAAAAGGTCATGGATGACATCTACCGGATTAATGGAATTAAGGTTACCAATGAAAAACTCAACTATGCCATCAAACTCTATAACCGTAACCGAAAGCTGATTGAAGAAATTTACAGGATCAGACAGGAATTTCCCTGGCGACTGTCTGCCGTAGAAACTTATCATATCCTGCGGGCAGGAATTACCATGCCGGTTGAAGAGCATAATGAAATTCTTAGCCAGGTAGTAGAAGCAATCAGTGAAGAACGTGGAGAACCGATGGATAACATTCGGGTTGTTGTAACGGGCTCATTTTGTGAACAGCCCCCAATCGGGCTGATCAAATCCATTGAAATGGCTGGTTGCTATATAGTGGATGATGATTTCATGCAGGGTTCCCGATGGATTTTGGGAGATATTCAAGATGACACCAATGAGCCGTTGAAAGCTTTAACAGACGCGTACATTAACCAGAGCACTTTTGCATCAGCTTATTATGATGTTGGTAATCCAAAAGGCAAACGGCTGGTTGAACTTGTCCGTAGCCGCAATGGTGACGGTGTGATTTTCTGTGCAGCCAGTTTCTGTGATCCAGCACTACTTGACCGTCCAATGATGCAGAAAGAATGTGATGAGGCAGGAATTCCGCATATCAACTTTCAGTTTCACGAAAATACCGGTCAGTTTAAAGTTATTAAAGAACAAGCCGGAACATTCTCCGATTCAATCAAACTATGGGTTTAATATTCTAAAACATTAAAAAAATGGCTCAACCAAAAGAAGTTATAAAAGAAAAAAGCATGGTCCTTCAAAAGGAAATGCTTGCTAAGCAATTTCATGATCTAAGTACAGCCAAAGAATCAGGCAAAAAAGTGGTTTACACATTTGTGCCCGGCAACCTTACAGAATTGATTTTATCATTCGATATGCTACCTGTTTATCCTGAAATAAATGCCCTGCAGTCGGGAATGCGAAAAAAATCTGCAAGCTATATTAAGGATGCCGAGAAAATGGGATTCTCTGAGGATGTTTGTACGTATGTAAAATGCGATATCGGGATGATGCTTAACGGTAACATCGGCCCAACAGGCGAAAAACTTCCTGACCCTGATTTGTTGTTGCTCAGCTACACAGGATGCTTCACATTTATGAAATGGTTTGAAAACCTTGAACGGTTATATCCGGGGGTCCCGGTGGCCATGCTGCATACACCTTATCAGGAAGATGGTCAGATAACTGACGACCAGGTTCAGTACATGGTAAAGCAGCTTAAAGAAGAAGTAATTCCCAAGATGGAACAAGTCTCCGGCAAGAAATATAACCATGACCGACTCTCCAAAATGATGGAGAACTCTGCCCGTTCTGAAGATTTACTCGTGAATGTTCTGGAAAGTGCCAAACGTGTACCTACTCCTATAGATGCCTATTTTGCAGGTGTCTATTACATAGGCCCGATTTTCACTGCCTTCAGAGGTACTGAAGAAGCTGTTGAATATTATTCAGAACTATGGAATGAAGTTCAACAGCGGATACAGCTTGGTTTGGGACCTATTACTCCCGAAGGTGAACTGAAAGAAGAAAAATTCAGATTAGTAATGGAAGGACCTCCCAACTGGACCAATTTCCGTGAGTTTTGGAAAATATTTTACGATATGGGAGCTGTCATTGTAGCATCATCCTATACCAAGGTAGGTGGTGTGTACGACCTGGGATTCCGTCATGAGCCGGATAAGCCTCTTGAGAGTTTGTCGAAATATTGTATGGGCTGCTATACCAACATGAACCTGCCTCAACGGGTTGGAATGCTTGAGCAATATGTTAAAGAATACAAAGCTGACGGCTTTCTGATTAATTCGATTAAGAGCTGCAATTCTTTTTCGGCCGGCCAGCTGATGATCATGCGTGAAATTGAACAACGTACCGGAGTTCCCGTAGGTTTTATTGAAAGTGATCTGGTTGATCCCCGGTATTTCTCCTATGCAAATATTAAAAACCGGCTGGAGTCGTATTTCCAGATGCTGGAACAAAGAAAAATTATTCTCGCACAGGAAGGTACTACTGTTTAATCAAATCTTAACAATAAAAAACACAGGATAAATGAGCAAATACTATCTCGGTGTTGACCTCGGTTCAACCACATCAAAGGCAGTCATTATTAATGAAAAAGATGAAATTATTGGCAGAGGAATTACAAATACAAGAGCGAATTACGCAGTAGCTGCTGATATTACAAAAGATGAAGCTATTTACAATGCCCGTTTTTCAGTACTTAAGAAAAAACTGGAAGCTGAAATGCAGGCTAAACCGGAATATAGGAAATATATCAATGACCTTGAAAATGTGTTCCAGTATGAACAGTTTAAAGTCAGGCTTGATAAACTTGGTGATGAACTGCTGAAAACCTGCCGAACTTATTTCAAAGACGAAGAAACACAAAACCTGATGATTGGTCATTTGAGAAATATCAGGAAAGCATTCAAACCGAAAATCAAACACGAATATTTATATAATAACCTGGGAGCAAAAAGCCAGTTTTTCCGTGACATTGTTTCTGAAAAATACAATGAAGAAGTCGGTAAGCTGGACATGTCATTGTTCGAGCCACTGATGACAGTATGGGATAAGAGTATCAGTCCCGCTGAGAATGAAAGAGTTCAATTTGACTTTAAAGAGCTTGTTGAGAAGGCTATGGATGAGTTAAAAAAGAAATATAAAGATCTTCCGGATACGGCTGCTGATTCAAGTGTGAATTTTGATGCTGAAATGAATTTGCTCAGAGGAAATTTTGACCAGGTTTCAAATACACTCAGTCATCATATTGATGAAATTGCTGAACTTGAATTCAATATTTCCAATATGACCGGTACCGGATATGGCCGGGCCTTGCTCCCTTTCCCACAGGAATGTATCCGTTCCGAAATCTTATGTCATGCTTTCGGAGCTCACGCTGTATTCCCTGAAACCCGAACCGTACTTGATATTGGTGGCCAGGATACGAAAGCCATCCAGGTTGATAAATACGGACTGGTTACCAGTTTCCAGATGAATGACCGATGTGCTGCCGGCTGTGGAAGGTACCTCGGATACATTGCTGATGAAATGAGTATTTCACTTAATGAGTTAGGCCCCATGGCGATGGAAGCAAAAAAAGATGTAACAATTTGTTCAACCTGTACGGTATTTGCCGGTGCTGAATTGCGCGAACTGACCAACCTCGGTGAGAAAAGAGAAGATATTCTTGGTGGATTGCACAAAGCCATTATCATGCGGGCCATGTCTCTGATTGCACGTTCAGGAGGCGTGTTCAATGAATTTACCTTTACAGGAGGTGTGGCAAGGAACCCAGCAGTTATTAAATACCTCACTGAACTGGTCAGAGAAAATTATGGAAATGATATAAAAATCAACATTCATACCGATTCTATTTTTATGGGTGCTTTAGGTGGTGCCATGTTTGCCCGCAGAAATATTAAAGCTGATCTGCCCTCGGCAAAAAAGTCAAAAGCACCTGTAGAATAACCAATTAATACATCAACAATAACAGTTAGAATTATAAAAACGAGTAAAATAAATATCTAAAAACAGCTAACAATGGAAAAATCATTTTACACAATGGGAATTGATATTGGTTCCAACTTTATAAAACTGGTGCTGGTTGATTATTCAGATAACCCAACTATTATTGATAAGCATACCGAAAAAATAAGGAAGCGTAATCCAACCCAGGTTGCTGATGAAATGATCCAGAATATGTTAGCTAAACATAACCTGAAGTATGAAGATGTAGCCTATCTTGCTTCTACTGGTGAAGGCGACCTGGTGAAACGTAAACGGGGTCATTTCTACGGAATGACGACTCATGCTAAAGGAGGTAACTTCTTCTTCCCTGATGCCAAAACAGTCGTTGATATGGGAGCCCTTTATGTTCGAGCAGTTAAAGTCTCACCCGATGCTAAAGTTCAGGATTACAAAATGACAGGTCAGTGTGCTTCTGGTTCAGGCCAGTTTGTTGAGAATATTTCACGCTACCTGGGACTGTCCATTGAAGAAGTTGGCGAAATTTCATTGCAATCTAAAACTCCAGAAGTATCATCCGGAATCTGTGCTGTACTGGCAGAAACCGATGTCATCAACATGGTTTCAAGAGGAGTTTCAACACCTGATATTATTAAAGGAATCCACATATCAATCGCAAGCCGGATAATAAAACTGCTCAGTTCACTTAAAGCCGAATCACCCATTGTACTGACCGGTGGCATGGCTCTTAACATCGGAATGATGCAAGCTCTGGATGAACAACTCCAGGAAACCGGTAAAAAGTTTGAAATTAAAACTCATCCGGATGCAATCTATGCCGGAGCACTCGGTGCCGCCTTGTGGGGTGGATTCCGGCATATTAAATTGAAAGAAAAACAAGCTGTAACCGTATAATAATGCAGGAGCTGACATCAGACATAGAGTTAGGGAGAATCACGCCTAACATTGCAACCATGCTGGAAGAGAATGCGATTCTCTATCCGGAAAAAATTGTCTATGCTGAAAAAAAGAACGGAGTCTTTGAAGAAATAACCTGGAAAGATTTCCTGGTTAAAATCCGGACTATACTATCAAACCTGCGTAAGGAGGGATTTCAAAAAGGAGATAAGATCCTGGTTTATACACCCAACCGGCTGGAAATGCTCCTAACTGAAATGGCTATCATGGCAGGTGATGGTATCAGTGTTCCCGTTTTTGCCTATTTCCCAAAAGATACAGTTGATAAACTCATTGACCATTCGAATGCTAAGTTTATCGTTGCTGCCAGTGATTTGCAACTCAGCAGAATCTCTGTTCACCCAGCCATCCAGTCTATCTTTGTTTTTGACTCAGTCAATAATGCAGAACACAAAAACCTGATTCCGTTCAGTAAACTTTTAGCTCCTGCCCAAGTAACAGATACACTCAGTACAGAAGCACTTCCGGATGAAGTCTGCTTAAATATGTACACATCAGGTACCATGGGAATTCCCAAATGTGTTCAACTGACTCATAAAAATATTCTATCCCAACAAGCAGCGTTGAAGCACTTGCTGAAACTGGATGAAAACGACAGATTGCTTTCCTATCTTCCCTGGCATCACAGCTTCGGAGGTATTTTCGAACGATTTTCGGCTCTTCATAGCGGAGCCACTCTGATGCTCGAATCCAGCTATGGAAAAGATCCGGTTGAAATTATGGAAAACTGGAAGCTGGTTAAGCCTAGTGCCTTTTTTAGTGTCCCAAAAGTTTACCAATCCCTCATTGAACTCACAAAATCCAACAGCGAAGTTGAAAAGCTGTTTTTTCATTCCGGACTGAAATTCATCTTTACTGCAGCTGCTTCACTGCCAAAAAATTTATCCGAAGAATTTGAAAAACGGGAAATTCCAGTCATCGAAGGCTGGGGTCTAACTGAAACATCACCTTGTTGTACCCTCACCAACCCTGAACTCAAACGACAACCCGGAATTGTCGGAAACCCAATACCCGGAGTCACAATCCGTATTGCATCCGATGGTGAAATTCAGGTAAAAGGTCCAAACGTGATGAAAGGTTATTATAAAAATGAGGAAGCCAACAAAGCTGCTTTTACCACCGATGGCTGGTATTGTACCGGTGATGTTGGTGAGATTACTTCAACAGGTTTAAAACTGATTTCCCGTAAAGACAGAATTTTCAAACTGACTAACGGTGAAAAAGTAATTCCTTCCGAAATGGAAATTCTGATCCAGTCAAAATGCCATTATATCACCTTTGCAATGATTGTGGGTGGGGGAAAAGAATACCCGGTTGCACTCCTCTTCCCTAACCGGAAAGAACTTGAACATCCCAGTTATGAGCTCTCTCCTGATGAAGGTTGTTTCTGTCCGCGTAACATAAACGAACTTGGCAGATGCCTGCATGGCTGCCTTCAGCAGACGAATAATTGCCTGACTCAGAAATTTTCAAAGATTAAATACGCAATGGTTATAAATGATGAGTTAAGTCTTGAAAAGAATACCCTTACACCATCTATGAAGTTTGCTCCAAATAAAATTCTTGAAGCCTACAGAGCACATATTGAAAACCTGTATGGTGCAAAAAATCAGATGAACGAAGAAGTCTATGTCATTAAACTTGACACAGAAAATGTATCCCGGTAAAAATAATGTATTATGTACGAGATAAAAGCAACTCAGGAACTTAAGAAAATCATGCGCAATTACTTCCAGTCACTTGCTCAGGAAGGTAAAAAGATAGCATGGTGTACCAGTGTTGGTCCGGCCGAATTGCTTCGCTCCTTTGGATTCGAAGTTTACTTTCCCGAGAATCATGGCGCCTTGCTGGGAGCTACCCGTACTGCTATGGAATATATTCCTGAGTCCGCAAAATACGGATATTCAAATCATGTATGCTCTTATACAACCAGTGATATAGGTGCCTTTTTAAAGGGGAATACTCCGCTTCTGAAACAATACGGATTAAAAAGCATTCCCAAACCTGATTTGATCGTTTATAACACAAACCAATGCCGCGAAGTTCAGGACTGGTTTAGCTTTTTTGCCAAACAATTTGATTGCCCCATTGCAGGAATCCATCCTCCGCGTTATGTGGATGAGGTCACAAAAGAAGAAATTACCCTGGTAATTGACCAGCATAAAAGAATAATTCCATTGTGTGAAAAAGTAAGCGGTAATAAATTTAATATTGACCGTTTCCGCGAAACACTCAGGCTTAGCAAGGAAGCAACCATGCTATGGCAAACGGTACTTAAAACAGCAATGGCAACCCCCGCTCCCATCAGTTTTTTTGACGGAGTCATTCACATGGGACCTATTGTAATTATGAGAGGTACTCAGCAGGCAAAAGATTACTATGTCAGGCTACTTGAAGAATTGAGTGATAACCTCAATAACAAAACCGGAATTGTAGCCAATGAAAAATGCCGGATATTCTGGGAAGGAATGCCCATCTGGGGACGGCTCAGAATGTTATCTGATCTTTTTACTGAAAACAATGCTGTCGTAGTTGCTTCAACTTATTGCAGTAGTTGGATTTTCAATGACTTCGATGAAAGTGACCCTTTTGAATCGTCAGCACTCGCCTATACTAAAATATTCATCAACAGGAGTGAAAAAGCAAAAATGAAAATGCTTACAAACTGGCTGAATGAATACCGCTGTGACGGAATCCTGTTTCATGATACAAAAACCTGTTTCAATAATTCAAATGCCAAGTTTGGCATGCCCCAGCGGCTGAAAGCCGAAACCGGCATTCCTTTTCTGGTAGTTGAAGGTGATCTCTGTGATCTCAGATTCTTTTCTGAAGGTCAAAGCATCACTAAAATTGAAACCTTTATTGAGCAGATAGAAAGTTCAAAAGTACACGCATGAGTAAAACTCTGAATAAAAAGATAGGCATTATAGGGCTTGGCCCGGTTGGAATGATTCTAGCTGTTCACCTGAAAGAGGCCGGTTGCCAGGTTTTAATTTGTGATCATGACCGGGTTAAATTAAACCTGATCAGAAATGAGGGCATTAAACTTGAAAATGTAATTACAAAGAATCAGAAATTCGGACATATCTACGGTTCTCCTGCAGAACTGTTGGCGCAAAATCCCGATTATGTTTTTGTGGCTATTAAAACCTACTCGGTTGCCGACCTTTTAAAAGAAATACCGGATACCAACACTTCGGTTTTTATCAGTGCTCAAAACGGAATTGATACCGAAAGAATGTTTTCTGATAAATTTGGTGAGCACCGTACCGGTAGAATGGTCATCAATTTTGCAGGCAATCTCTCAGCTGCCAATGTTACAAAAGTGACGTTCTTCAATCCTCCCAACTACATTGCCATGCTGGATGACAATGAAAAAAAATATGCGGAAGAGATTGCCACACTTCTCAATTCGGTTCAACTTACGACTGAGGCAATTAGTGCTTTTAATTTAACTAAATTCACCTGGGAGAAGACGATTCTCAATGCTTCCCTGAGTGCACTCTGTGGCATTGGACGGTTTACCATGGCCGAAGCAATGGCATTCCCTGATACCATTGAATTGATTGAACAGATTATTGCCGAAGCTGTAGATGTGGCTGAAGCTGAAAAGATCCGGTTCCCTGACGACTTTATCCGAAACTGTTTGCGCTATCTTAAAAAGGGAGGTAATCACTTTCCTTCCCTTGCCGGAGATCTGATGAATAACCGGCTGACTGAAATTGATTATATGAACGGTAAGATTGTTGAATATGGCAGGAAACATTATATCCGGACATCGTTGAACCTGTCAATGGTCAATATGGTAAAGGCCATGACTCATAAAAATCTGCTCTCCCAGGTTATCGGAAGTCCTTCAGCAAGGAAAACTTCACTTCGCAGCCAGGCTAAGGTACCCAAGGGAAATTGTTATCTCGGAATTGACCTTGGTTCTTCTTATACAAAATTCACTTTGATAGATGAAGAAAAAAATGTGATTTACCGGCATCTGCTTAAAACACTGAACAGAGATAAAATTGCGGCCAAACATATCATCAACTCCCTGCTTGAAGAATTCCCGGTTAAATACAGCTGTGCAACCGGTTACGGTAGAAAAAATTTCCCGGATGCCGATATGGTTAAAACAGAAATTAACTGTGCAGCAGTTGGTGTGAATGAATTTCTCTATGGTGCAAAAAATATACTTGATATTGGCGGTGAAGACATTAAACTGATTCATTGCGATGCTCAAGGCAAGGTTGAAAATTTTTACCTCAATGATAAATGTGCTGCAGGAACAGGTGCTTTTCTGGTTGAAATCGCTGAACGGGCAGGGATTGACATATTAGAGATGAGCCGCCTGGCTGCTCAGTCGGATTATACCCAGGAGCTAAACAGCTTCTGCACTGTCTTTGCTAAAACTGAAATCATGAAATGGGTTTTTGACGGAACTTCCATTGAAAACCTGGCTAAAGGAATTTACCTGTCAATCATTAACCGAATTGCAAAAATGAAAATTGACTCCAGCCTTCCTGTTGTTATGATTGGAGGGGTTATTTCGATTCACCCCCATCTAAAAAATATGCTGGAAGAAAAATTTGCACAGCTGGTAATGGTTTTAGATCAATCACAATATATTGTCTCTATGGGTGCTGCTCTGACAGCCAGGGAACACGCTCTAACAAATCAGGCTCAACCTGAACTTTCGTACGTTGTTAATCAGAAATCATGAAGGGTTTTCATCACAGGCAGAAGGGAATAGGCATTCTCTTTGACGATATTTATCTTATTAACGGAATACGTACTCCCTTCGGGAAGTATTGCGGAACCCTGGCCCAGGTCTCTCCTACCGATCTTGGAATCTTTGCCAGCCGAGCTGCTCTTGACAGATGCAAACTAAAAGCAGAAGAAGTTGATCAGCTGATTGCTGCTAATATTGGCCAAAGCTCCTGTGACTCCTACTTTCTGCCAAGACATATTTCGCTTTTTACAGGCATACCGGAAGAAATTCCTGCACTGATGGTTCAGCGGATCTGCGGTTCCGGCTTTGAAACGATCATTACAGGGTCTGAACAAATTATGTTGGGAAAAGCCAGAACCGTATTATGTACAGGTTCAGAGAACATGTCCCTTGCCCCTACTGTTTCATTTGGCAACCGGATGGGCTACCCACTGGGAAGGCCAGTATTTAAAGATATGCTCTGGGAAGCTCTGGATGATACGGCAGCCGGTTATCCGATGGGATTTACAGCAGAAAATGTTGCACTTAAATATAGCCTTACCCGCAATGAATGTGATGAATATGCTTTTCTTTCCTTTAAGCGGGCACTGGAAGCCAAAAGTAAAAATCTACATGCTGAAGAAATAACACCGGTAAACTCAGCCACTTTTGAAATTGACGGATTAAAACCAAGAAAGGTTCGCCTACCTACAGGTGTAAAGAATTTTGTAACCGATGAACAAATCCGTGAAACTTCAAAAGAGGCTCTGGCAAAACTTCCACCGGTATTTTCTGAAGTCGGAGTTCTTACAGCCGGTAATTGCAGTGGAATTGTTGATGGTGCTGCTTCAGTTGTTGTTGCCGGAAAATCAGTAATTCAGGAACAGAAAATTAAACCTATTGCTAAAATCATTGCCGCAGCTTCATCCGGGATTGACCCTAAAATCATGGGACTAGGACCAGTTCCGGCAATTCGCTTTTTACTTGAAATTACAGGATTAAAGATTGAAGACATTTCCCTGTTTGAAATTAATGAAGCCTTTTCAGCCCAGGTTATTGGTTGTGAAAGGGAACTTAAGCTGGACCGGGATAAATTAAATGTGAATGGTGGTTCAATTGCAATCGGGCATCCTCTTGCTGCAACCGGCATTCGCTTATCATTAACCCTTTCTAAGGAAATGCAGAGAAGAAAAGTAAAATTCGGAATAGCTTCTGCCTGTATTGGTGGCGGGCAAGGAACTGCTATTTTGTTTCAAAATACTGATTTCTGAAATGGCATATAAAAGAAAAACCTGGAAGGAAAAACTTTACAACAGTAAAGACTTACCCAAAATTATCCACCTGGATAAACAGCAGAAACAAGAATGGAATTCTGAACATACAAAAGTTGTTCCTTCACCCCTTGAAGTCAGAAAAATCATGAGTTCTGTTCCAAAAGGGCATTTGATTACCATGAACCGCAACAGAGAATTACTGACTCAACAACATCATGCTGATCTCTGCTGCCCCATGATCACAGGTATATTTTCATGGATTGCCGCTTATGCCGCTGCAGACGAAGAAAAAGAAGGCTTTTCCATTATTCCCGGTAAAAGAAAAAGCACATTTGTAGTTAGTGATTATAAAAAATATGTATGTACCGATGAATCATAACAAAATATTTCAATGGCAAATGACAGAGCTAAACAAAGCGTTTAGTCTTGTTGAAAGTACGTATCCGGAACTTAATAAGGATGAAGTTCTGGTCAAAGTAGCTGGCTGCGGTGTTTGCCATACCGATCTGAGTTTCTGGCATTACGGTGTTCAGACTAAACAGGCATTACCACTCACCCTCGGTCATGAGATCTCGGGAGAAGTAGTTGCTGGTGATTCTGGTTGGCTGAATAAAAAAGTTATTATTCCGGCTGTTTTACCTTGCGGAGAATGTGATTTCTGCAAAAAAGGCAGAAGCAACATTTGCCGTAGTCAATTAATGCCAGGCAACGATTTTCATGGCGGATTTGCTTCTCATGTAAAAGTACCTTCAAGGTTCTTATGTGAGGTAACAGATCAGGTTTTGAAGAAATATCCGCTGGAACATTTGGCAGTGATTGCCGATGCAATTTCAACACCTTATCAAGTTGTCAAAAAATCAGAACTTGTTGCCGGAGATCTTGCTATTGTTATCGGAGTTGGAGGAGTTGGAATTTACGGAGCACTCATTGCAAAAATTTTTGGAGCTAAGGTAATTGCACTCGATATTAATGATGAAAAACTTGACTTAGCCAAAGCAAATGGAGTAGATGCTACTCTCAATATCAAAGGACTTGATTCAAAAACAATCAAAGAAAAGGTCAAGGAACTGGCTGCACAATTGAAAGCGCCCAAATTCAGCTGGAAAATATTTGAAATCAGTGGGACCAAGGCCGGCCAGGAGCTTGCTTTCAACCTGATAACTTTTGCCTCTACCCTCTCTGTCGTTGGATTTACTCTTGATAAAGTGGAAATCAGACTCAGCAATCTCATGGCGTTTGATTCAAAACTGATTGGAACATGGGGCTGCCGTGCCGAACTTTATCCTGAAGTACTCGATTTGATTTCAAAAGATCAGCTGAATATCTCCCAATTCGTTCAAACCTTTCCTATGTCAGGTATCAATGAAGTATTCAAAAACACACTTGAACATAAATATTCAAAACGTTCGGTACTGGTACCTGATTTTAATAACTAAATAACATGGATAAGCTGCTAAAAAATCACAACCTTGTTGATTCCAGATTCAAAGAAATTATTTTTGAGAAACGCCCCTGCCTGGATCATGATGGTAATCCGGTAAAAGATTTATTCAATGCCTGGATTTGGCTGAATAATCCTAAACAGTACAACTCCTACACCACTCAGGCTGTCAAAGAGATTATTCTTGCTTTTGGCGAAGCATCCAATGACAGAAGTGTGGTTACAGTTGTATTTACTGCTGTTGGTGATAAAGCCTTTTGCACCGGTGGCAACACCAAAGAATATGCCGAGTACTATGCAGGTAATCCCCAGGAATATTCACAGTACATGCGGTTGTTCAATGATATGGTAAGTGCCATTCTCAAATGTGAGAAACCAGTTATCTGCCGGGTAAATGGCATGCGCATCGGTGGCGGCCAGGAAATCGGAATGGCATGCGACTTTAGTATTGCAAGTGATATGGCACGTTTTGGACAGGCCGGCCCCAAACATGGCAGTGCTCCAATCGGAGGTGCAACTGACTTTCTTCCGGTCTTTATGGGTGTTGAACGGGCCATGGGTTCTCTTACCCTTTGTGAACCATACTCTGCTCATCAGGCATACTATTATGGAATCATTACAGAGGTGGTTCCTGTCTTAAAAATGAACCAAAAGTTTATCCCGAACCCAATGGTAATTATCGACAAAATTGTGGATGAATCCGGAAAAATAATTTTTGGCACACCAAAATCTGGTGAAGCAATGAAAAAAGCAAAAGAAATGGTTGCTTCGGGAGAAATTGATCTGAGCTTACTTGATGAAGCAGTCAACAAGCTTGCTGCGAAACTACTTCATACCTTTCCGAACTGCACAAATAAAACAATAAGTGAAGTACGAAAATTTAAACTTCAACACTGGGATAAGAATAAGGAAGGTAGCCGTGAGTGGCTTGCTCTGAACATGATGAGTGAAGCTAAATCAGGCTTTCAGGCATTTAATGAGGGCACGAAAGATAACCGGGAAGTTGATTTCATCAGGCTTCGACAGTTACTTGCTGAAGGTCATCCGTGGAATGACGAGTTGCAAAAAAAAATCTCACCACAATTCAACACTGAAAATGCAAAGTGATGGAAAAGATTAAAGTTAACTATACTCATAATCATTCTGTTGCCCGGATAATTCTGGATGACGGGAAAGGGAACATCCTTGACCATGTTATGATGGAGGAACTCTGGCAGTTATTTGACAGCTTTAAAGAAAATCAGAATCTGAAACTAATCACCTTTGAAGGTGCCGGGAAGCACTTCTCCTTTGGTGCCAGTGTTGAAGAGCATCAGCAGGAATTTGCTGAAACCATGCTTCATGGATTTCACCAGTTGTTCTATCTTCTCCGCGATCTGGCAATCCCGACCTTGGCAATTGTCAGTGGCCAGTGCCTGGGTGGAGGAATGGAACTTACTATCATGTGTAACTTCATATTTGCAGACTCATCTGCAAGGTTTGGTCAGCCCGAAATTGTTCTTGGAGTATTTCCTCCACCGGCCTCCGTTATCCTGCAGGAAAAAATCGGTCTTGCCCGTGCTGAAAACTTATTAATCACCGGAAAGACAATACCTGCATCAGAAGCTGCTGATTTCGGTTTAGTCAATGAACTGTTTGATGATAAAACTGCTTTGAATTCAGGAGTTGAACATTTTATTCAAACACAGATCCTTCCAAAAAGTGCTACTTCGCTTCGCTTTGCTGTCAAAGCTTCAAGAATGAAATTTAATCATGTACTTTCCAGTTTTCTCCCGCAACTTGAATCCCTGTATGTGAAACAACTCATGCAGACTCATGATGCGAATGAAGGCATCAACTCATTTCTTGAAAAAAGAAAGCCGGAATGGAATAATGCCTGAACCTTTAAAGCAAACTATGAAAATCATAAAAACAGTTGGAGTGGTTGGTGCAGGAACAATGGGTTCTGCTCTCGCTCAAAAATTTGCTCAGGAAGGATTTCATGTTATCCTAGCTGACCGCGAACTGCAATTTGTAGAAAACGGATTAGACCGAATCAAAAGGATGTTTAACGATGGTATTGAGAAACGAGTTTTTTCGTCAGCCCAAGTCGATTCCTTTCTTGCCAATCTGAACATTACCACAGACCTCAATCACCTGAAAGCATGTGATCTCATCATTGAAGCCATTTTTGAAAACTTCCAGGCAAAGGCCGGATTATTCAAATCTCTTTCAGAGATTCTTCCGGCAGAAACCATTCTGGCAACAAATACGTCTTCCTTTTCAGTTAGTGAGCTTTCTGATTCTGTTGCGCACCCCGAACGCTTTCTGGGACTGCATTATTTCTATCATGCTGCTAAAAACAGACTAGTGGAAATCATTCCAGGTAAAAAGACATCTGATGAAACCGTAACTGCTGCTTATCGTTTTTCAATCCTTTCGGGTAAAGATCCGATTTTTACTTCAGATCAATATGGCTTTGCTGTTAATCGTTTTTTCGTTCCCTGGTTGAATGAAGCTGTCAGGCTGCTGGAAGAGGATATTGCTTCAATTGAAGAAATTGATTCAGTATGTATGAAGCTTTTTGGAATCGGGATGGGCCCCTTTGCCCTAATGAATGCCACCGGAGTCCCAATTGCATTACATGCTCAGCAAACCCTTGAAACATTCGGGCCATCTTATAAAGTTGCAAGAAGGCTGGTAAAACAGGTCGAGAAAAAAGAAAACTGGGAGATAGGAATCTACCCTCAAACCATTAGTGAAAAAAGACAGCAACAAATTGCTGAAAGAATGTTAGGCGTGGTATTCTTTGTGTGTTCACAACTTCTGGAAGAACAGGTCTGTTCTGCCATTGATCTTAACAAAGGTGCCAAAATCGGATTAAAATGGAAAAACGGGCCGGTTGAACTCATGAAACGATCAGGTGAGTCTTCTGTCAGAAAAACTGTTCTATCTTATTGCAATATTTACGGTGAAAAGCTACCGGATATCTCTGAAGGAAAATGGCAGATGGACTTTGTCCTTCTTGAAATCAAAAATTCAAATGCTATCATTACCATGAATCGCCCGGAAGAGCTGAATGCCCTGAATGAAGAGGTAGTAAAGCAACTAGATGAAAAGTTTACTCTTGCAGAGGAGCATCCCGGGGTGAAAAATATTTTAATTACCGGCTCAGGCAAAGCCTTTGTTGCCGGAGCTGATATTCGCTTTTTTGTAACTAATATCAGGAATAACACACTCGATAACATTATCCGTTTTACCAGGTACGGACAGGAAGTCTTTGAGAAAATTGACAAGTCTGAAAAAAATGTGATTGCCGTTATAAATGGAATGGCACTTGGTGGCGGACTGGAACTGGCACTTTGCGCAGATCTTATTCTTGCATTGCCCAAAGCTCAGATGGCATTCCCGGAAACAGGAATTGGAATCTACCCTGGCCTTGGAGGCACTCAGCGAAGTGTCAGAAAGATCGGTAAAGGGTTAAGTAAATACCTCATTCATACAGGCAAAATGATCTCTTCCTGTGAAGCATTTGAGATTGGCCTGATTGATAGGTTGCTCTCAATAGATGAATGGTTTTTGATGCTTGAAGGTAAACTGCCCATCGATTCGCCCAAAAAAAGGAAGCTTTCAGAAAACTGGAAATCCATTCAGGCCTTTTTTGAAACTCACAGCCTTTCCAAAATCCTGAACAGAGATTATCATCCTGCTCAACTTAAAGAAGAAGATGCTGATATAATCGTAAAAACCATAAAACTCAAAGCACCCATAGCACTTCGCCTGGCTGATGAACTGATTACAAAAGAAGAAGGCTGTCGGTCAGAACTTATGCATCTGAAAGAAATTTTTTCGACCTCAGATGCTTTACTGGGACTTACTTCAATCGGTAAGAAGGTAACATATCAGGGAAAATAACTGCTTATTCAGCAGTCTGAATTAATTATTCTGCGATTTATGACCTTCTGAATGAGCCCTGGAAGTACGAATGTATCTTCGGTTCCAATTCCAGATAACCTGCTGATAACTCCGCCATGTATAATCCAGTGGATAGACCAGAAAGTGCATAAAGCGTGTGAATGGAATAATACCAATCAGAGTAAAAGCAGACACAACATGAACTTTTAACCACACGGAAGTTACACTGGCAATGGCATCCATTTGTGGATCAAATACAAAAATTGATCGCAGGTAGGGAGTTATAAATGATGCAAACCAGGACGAACCCCAACGACTGTAATAGGCAACCATTAAACCTGAAATAATCTGTACCAGCAGAATTACGAAAACAACAATATCCATTTTGCTGGTTACAATCTTTACTCTTTTAGTGATTAGACGTCTGCGGACCAATAATAAAAGCCCCAATAAGGCACTTAAACCAAAAACAAATGCAGTGATTTCTAGAATCAATAATCTCACAGGCTGACCATTCCAGGCCAGTACAGCTCTTGGAAAAAGAAAGGCAATAAGGTGTCCAAAAAACAGAAAAAACAACCCCCAGTGAAAGGGCTGACTTCCCCAGAACAGCCTCCTGCCTTCCAGAAACTGCGAAGAAATTGATGATACACTGAATCCTCTGCTTCTGTACCGGTAAATTGAACCTATCAGAAATATTGTTAAAGCTGCATAGGGCAGCACTATAAACAACAAATAATTTATCATACCTAGTCTAATTTATAGTTATTAACGATGTTATTTACTTCCAGATTAACGCTCTGCCTTGCGAAGAATGATTGATGGTGCTGCTGATTAATTACCGGATTTGTCACTTCTTCAAAATGTATGTTCTCAAAATCCTTTTTCATGATATAAAGCAGGGATTCAAAGACATAACGATATACATTGCCGTTATTCAGTTCTTCCTGAATTATTGCTTTATGAAGTTTTTTCAGTACTTTCACTTTAAGTGCAATTCTTGCCTGCTCAAACTCGGCAATCATCTTTTCAAGACCCGGAATCAGAATCTTGACTGCAAGTTCGTTGATAAGCAACTGGTCTTTCGTCCGGGTGAATAAGGTCAGCATATTGCTGATGTTATCCGGTAAGTCTGTTCCACAATCATTCTGAACTTTCTCCTGTTCCTGCTGCATGTGCAGCAAGAAAGCACCACGTTTATAATCTTCTCCCCAGATTACATAGCCTAAGTCAAGGTAACAGATAGGCTGCACATCAAACGTCTTGGTGTAAAGTTCTTCTCGTTCATCTCGATTGTGAGTGTTGATATAATCAGCAAAAGGTTGCAGCTTGCCTGCAGCTTCCGGATAGTTTTTCTGAATTGTCCGAATGCAGTGATTTACGATCTCCGGATAATTTTCATCAGGGTACCTGAGTAGATCAGCAAACGGAAGATAGTGATTAAAATTGGTCATATTATAATCCTCTTGCAGGCCTTTCTTTAAATCCGAAACCGGTATTACCTTTTACATCACCTGTATTTTCCAGCATTTCAATTGATTCTTCACGGTGTGCTGGAGGAATCACAAAACGCTCATCAAATGTAGCCAGTGAAGTAAGCCTGAAAATAGCATCGGCAGTTTCAGCATCAACCTGTGCTTCACTCATAGCAGAGGAGATTTCATTCCTGTTTAAATCGCCTACGGTTACCCCTCTACGGTGCAACCGGACAGCCATCAGCCTTTTCATTACTTCAACAATCTTTGATGTGTTGCCTGCTGTAAACAACGAGGCAAGATATTTCATTGGTAACCTGTTTTGACTTACATCATTCCAAAGTGATTTACTTGTTGAGTCATAAATACCATTACTAACAGTTGCCATAGTTGGCAACAAAGCCGGAACATAAAACAAATTAGGCAGTGTTCTGAATTCAGGATGCAGCGGCAACGCGAGCTTCCACACTTTCACAAATTTGTAAACAGGTGATTTTTGTGCAGCTTCAATGGTTGAGTCGGCAATACCATTTAATTGTGCTTTACGGATAACTTCCGGATCAAACGGATCCAGATAAATATCCATCTGGGCATCTACCAGCTGGTCTTCCGGAACAGAAGCAATTTTTTGAATTTTATCTGCATCATAGAGCAATACTCCCAAATAACGGATTCTTCCCACACAGGAGTGAAAGCACGCGGGTGCCTGACCGGATTCGAGCCTTGGATAACAGAGTACACATTTTTCAGATTTACCGGTATGCCAGTTGTAATAACTCTTTTTGTAAGGACATGCGGTAACACACATTCTCCAGGCACGACAGCGTTCCTGATTAATCAGCACCACTCCATCTTCTCCTCGTTTGTAAATTGCGCCTGATGGGCAAGAGGCAACACAAGCCGGATTGAGGCAATGATTACAGATACGGGGCAGATAAAAGAAAGTCATCCGCTCTAATTGAAACATAGCTTCCTGCTCAGCTTGCGAAAGCTGATTCAGGTTGTAATCCTGGCGTGCATAATCAGGAGAGCCACCTAAGTCATCATCCCAGTTCGGACCGGCCTGAACATCCATGTGCTCACCTGTTACCAAAGAAACCGGTCGTGCTGTTGGCTGATCATCTCCCTCGGGGGCAGTAAATAAGTCCTGATATTTATAAGTCCATGGCTCGTAGTAATCATCCAGTACAGGAAGGTGCGGATTATGAAAAATATTTTTCAATCCTTTAAATTTTCCCGCTCCTTTCAGCGAAACAGAGTCACCGTTTTTTTCCCATCCGCCTTTATAGATTTCCTGATCTTCCCACTTGGTTGGGTAACCTGTTCCAGGTTTTGTTTCAACATTATTCCACCACATATACTCAGCACCTTTTCGGTCAGTCCAGATATTTTTACAGGCAATGGAACAGGTGTGGCATCCAATGCACTTATCAAGGTGAAAAACCATTGAAACTTGTGATCTAACATCCATAGTAATATGATTATCAGTTTTTAAAATTCTACTTTATCCATTCTTCTCACCAACGCATGTGTATCGCGGTTTGCACCTACCGGCCCCCAGTAATTAAAATGAAATGAAAACTGAGCGTACCCACCGGTCATCAAATTTGGTTTCAGGTGAACTCGTGTAAAACTATTGTGCCCACCAGCTCTCCGGTTACCTCTTACCTGCGACTTAGGAACTGTGTATGTTCTCTCAGGTGAGTGATATACAATACAAACACCTCTTGGAATACGGGCACTCACACAGGCGCGAGTGCAATAGACTCCATGATCGTTATAAACTTCTACCCAGTCATTATCCTTTACTCCAATGGCTGCTGCATCTTCTTCACTCATCCAGCAAGGTTCAATACCGCGAGAAAGTGTTAACATTCTGAGTGTATCACCATAAGTTGAATGGATATGCCACTTACCATGGGGAGTCAGCACGTTTAACATCACTGCTTTACCATCATTTACTGTCTTGCGAATATCTCCGTAAACCTGAGGAGTTGGGGAAGGTTTATATGTTGTAAAATGTTCACCAAAGGCAATGTATCCGTCATGATCCAAGTAAGTGTGCTGACGGCCTGTTAATGTTCTCCACGGGACAAGCCGATCCACATTGTAAGTATAAGCACAGTAGGCACGACCGTTATTCATCAGACCCGACCATAAAGGCGATGTGTTATACCGCCTGGGTTGTGATTGTAAGTCCTTGTAATCAATTCTAACGTCTTTACTGCCTTCACCTAAATCAGCTAAAACCAATCCGGTTTTCTTTTCCATGTTTTTGTATGCTCGGTCATTCAGTTTTCCGTTAGTCAATGTTGAAAGGGTCAATACGGCATTGACAGCTTCCACATCTTCTTTCACTGATGGATATTCAACACCATTAACTTTTTGCACATGCCGTTTGTCTTCCAGCATTTCGGCATATACATCATCAGCCATGAATGAAACCCCGTGGGCACCTAATGTTGCCGATTTAATATTAGGACCGAGCGAAATAAATTTATTGTAAATCTGAGTATAATCTCTTTCCACAAAAACCAGTTTGTGCATAGTTTTTCCGGGAACTGGTTCACATTCACCTTTAGCCCAATCCTGCATTCTGGGTTGTGTAATCTCATCGGGTGAATCGTGTGATAGCGGAGCATTGATAACATCTTTAACAGGTTTTGGCAGATGAGCCGGAGCTAATTCACTGACCTTCTTGGCCAAGGCCTGAAAAATCTGCCAGTCACTCCTGGACTCCCACACCGGAGCAACTGCTGCTGAGAGCGGATGAATGAATGAATGTAAATCGGTTGAATTCAGATCTGCTTTTTCATACCACGATGCTGTTGGCAGAACAATATCCGAATAGAGTGCTGAGGTATCCATACGGAAGTTAATATCAACTACCAGATCCATTTTCCCTTTAGGTGCTTCACGCCAGATGATTTCACTCACCAATCGCCCGGCAACTTCATCAGCAATTTTATTGTTGTGTGTTCCAAGATAATGATCCAGCATATACTCATGCCCTTTGGCACTTGACATCAAGGCATTACCCCGCCAGATAAACCAGTTACGAGGAAAGTTAATTTCATCATCCGGGTCAGCAACAGAATGCCGCAGATCTTTTGATTTCAATTTTTCAACAATGTATTTTCTGATTTCATCATCTGTCTTAGCTCCAGATGCTTCTGCATCTTTTACTACATCTAAGTTGCTCTTATTGTATTGAGGATAGAAAGGCATCCATCCGTTACGCACAGACATAACTGTCCAATCGGCTGAATGCATTTGTGAGTATTTATTATCCTTGGGAACACTGTTGTAATCCATCTGATTACTGTCGTAGCGCCATTGGTCAGAATTTATATAATGCCAGATCGGAGCTTGCTGCAACCTGTTTCCGGGAACCCAGTCTTTAGCAGCCATAATGGTTGACCATGAATCAACCGGTGCTAATTTTTCCTGGCCTACATAGTGATTCATCCCTCCGCCATTTACTCCGTTGCATCCTGTAAACAGCTGCGCCATGATTGCTGCACGATACATCAGGTTACCATGGAACCAGTGGTTGATAGCAGCACCCACAATCACCATGCATTTACCTTTTGTAATTTCGGCTGTGCCGGCCCATTCATGAGCAAACTTGATAACAGTTTCGCGTCCTACACCTGTAAAAATTTCCTGCCATGCCGGAGTATATGCTTGTTTATCATCATCATAAGATGCAGGATATTCTCCTTTTAATCCCCTGCCAACTCCATACTGCCCCATGGCTAAATCATAAATGGTTGCAACCGGAACTTTGTTTCCGTCAATTGTTTCAACCATCTTAACAGGTATGCCACGCAATGCAGTCTTTTTCAAACCATATTCTACAAACTCCACCTGGTAAACATCATCACTCTGATTCAGTAATGTGAGTTCGGGATCGTAAGCAGAATTATCCAGAAAATCTTCGTACTTCAGATTCCAGTTGCCGGTTTTTTCTTTGGCCCAACGGCTGCCTATTGTTCCTTTGGGACAAACTAACCGGCCGTTTGCAGCATCAATGTTGAGCAATTGCCAGTCGCCATTTTCGATATCTTTATACTTAGAAATGCGGTTGGCTCTTAGCATTCGTCCCGGCTTGTAATGGTCGCCTTCTTTTTCTAATTCCACCAAAAACGGGCAATCCGTATAACGCTTTACATACTCCATGAAATACGGAACCTGCCTGTCGGCATGATATTCTTTGAGTATAACATGCGTTACTCCCATCCAGAAAGCACCATCCGAACCGGCATGACATGGAATCCACTGATCGGCATGTTTTGCAACCATGCTGAAGTCGCGCGACATCACCACTGTTTAGGTTCCGTTGTGTTTTGATTCGGAGAAGAAGTGAATATCAGGTGTTCGTGTCATACCAAGGTTAGCACCCATTGAAACACAGAACTTCGAATTATACCAATCCGCACTTTCACAAACATCGGTTTGCTCGCCCCACACTTCCGGAAAAGCACAAGGCAAATCGCAATACCAGTCGTAGAAACTCAGGTTTACGCCACCCATCAACTGCAGATAACGTGCTCCTGATGCATAACTCAACATGGACATTGCAGGAATTGGTGAGAAGCCAATGATACGATCAGGCCCATATTTTTTTACTGTATAAATATTTGCCGCAGCAATCAGTTCCAGCACTTCTTCCCACTTAGCTCTTCTGAACCCCCCTTTACCTCTGGCTTTTTGATATCTTTTTCTTCTTACCGGATTGTTTTGTAAGTTTTCCCAGGCTTTCACCGGATCGCCTCCGGCTGCCTTCTTCTCCATATTAAACAAATCTAGTAACGCTCCCCGGATAAGCGGATATTTCACCCGAATCGGACTGTACAAGTACCAGGAATAGGAAATTCCCCTCTGGCAACCTCGTGGTTCGTATGGCGGCAGTGTATTTTCCAATAATGGATAATCCAATGCCTGGGTTTCCCAAACCACAATCCCATCCTTTACATGGATGTTCCAGGAACAACCACCTGTACAATTTACACCGTGAGTACTACGAACAACCTTATCATACTGCCAGCGGTTACGGTAAAACTCTTCCCATTTTCGGGTTTTCGGTGAAATAATGTCTTCTATCCAGCTCATATTTTTCTGTTATTAATTTTAAATTAAATGGATCTGATTTGACGGTTATAAATCTCTCGCTTAACGGTAAACCGTTTTCTGGAACTCCAGAGAATATAAATCAAGATGAGCAAGGCAATGATCCCTGCTGAGCCTCCATATAAAAGTGGATTCATCATGGATGCCTGTTGGCTGGTTTTATCTTTATCAACCCGGTTCAGAAATGCTGTGATATCCGCAATTTCATTTTCAGTTATGGGTTTATTCAGATATGACTGAGTCATTGCCGGAAATGGCGGTGCTCCCATTATTCCATGAAGCCCGATATCACCACCTAAGCGACTGTAAACATCTGTTAAATCCTTAGCTAACAACCCACCTGGAATTACTCCTTTATAATTCACATTATGACATGATATACAGGCCGGCCCCCCGTTGATAAGTCCTTGTGCTCCGGTAAAAAGGCGTTTCCCGTTTGAAATCTGTTCCTGGGTTGCCTGATTGGATGCATCAGCAACAACCTCTGTGGTTGATGAACTTTCAGCAGAGGTAGCAACATCTGCGCTTTTACTATCAATGAATGCATACACTGCCCGAAGCTCAGCATCCGGAAGATTCTGATCGGGCATAATGACTTTATATTCATCGAATATGGCTTTGGCTTCAGCATCACCGCTTTTAACCAGCGCCTGCGATGCTTTTGTCCATTTTAACAGCCACTCGATTGAGCGTTTGGATGTTATTCCAGCCAAATCAGGACCAATTAACCGTCCTCCGCCAATTTTATGACAAACGGAACAATTCTGCTTAAAGATAGCCTCTCCATCCTGGGCTTGTAACGAAAGTTTTCCAATCAGCAGTAATCCTGTTATCAACATAATGAACTGCCTGAAGCATTTTCTAATATCAATCTGAAAACCTGTATTTGTTTTATTCATTGTTTTCATACATAGGTCTGAGGTAATAGTTGTATATAGTTTAGTTTTGAGTTCAAAGCCGGTACATTCTCAACTTTGCAGCTTGATAATAGTAAACCGGCAGTAAACATGTTGTCTTTGTTTTTTGTTCTTCAATGAAAACTCATCTTCGAAATTACGCTGTGCATCACTTGCTTTTTTAACGAAGCAATTTTGCTAACTCAAAAAATGAAAAACAATGATGTTTATCATGTTTTATGTGTTTTCGCATTAAATTATTTGCAAAATAACAAATTATGAAAATGGATGGTAGCTATAAACACCTTTTGAAAGGCAACCGCGAGTGGGTTAAGGAAAGACTGGCAATGGATAAACATTATTTTAAAAAGCAGAGTACTAGCCAGCAACCCGAATATTTATGGATTGGCTGCTCGGATAGCAGGGTACCCGCTAATAATGTAACTAAAACACAACCTGGAGTTATTTTTGTGCACCGCAACATTGCCAATGTTGTTATTCAGACTGACCTGAATCTGCTTAGTGTACTTTATTATGCTGTTGACATTCTCCATGTTAGGCATGTTATTGTATGTGGACACTATGAATGCGGAGGTGTGAGTGCTGCAATGCAAAACGAAGATTTTGGTTTTGTGAATAACTGGCTGAGAAGTATTAAAGAGGTTTATGCCCAGCACAAAACTGAACTTGAAAAAATTAAAAATCTGAAAAAACGTGAAGACCGCCTGGTTGAACTGAATGTACTAGCTCAGGTCCATAATCTGGCAAAAACAAGGATTGTTCAACGTGCCTGGAAAAACGGATCACTTCAGTTACATGGTCTGATCTACGATTGCCGGACCGGTAAACTGAATGACCTGAATTGTAAAATGACAAATCAAACACATATTGAAAGTATTTTCAGATATAATCTTTAAGGTATTCAACCGGCCAGTTAAAACTTAAATCATAATCTTCTAGCCAGAATTAAGAGGTGCCGGCTTACTCATATATTTGCGTAACTGAGGTGTATTTCATAAGTGGCCTATGGTAAAAAAGAAAACATCATGCGATGAATGCAAAAATGATAATTGCCTGTTTGCTCATTTTATGAATCACAAATCCGGAAAACTAATCCGGGAGAATAAATTACTGATCCGCTGCAAAAAAGGACAACAGATTTTCTTTGAAGGTGCACCTGTTACAGGTATCTTCTTTATTCTTGAAGGAAAAGTAAAGGTGTTTAAATCCGGAATAAATGGTAGGCAGCAGATTGTCAGGTTAGCCAGGTCAGGAGATATTTTAGGCCATCGTGGATTTGGTGGTAACAATATTTACCCGGTTGGTGCCTCTACTCTTGAAGATTCAAAGATTTGTTTTATTGAATCATCCGTGTTTTTCAATACATTAAAAAATGAACCTGAATTAGCGATCCAACTTCTGCTCTTTTACGCTGAAGAGTTAAAAACCACAGAAACAAAACTCCGTAATCAGGCACAAATGACTATTCGGGAAAAAATTACGGATGCCTTGCTTTATATATATGAACGGTATCATGTAGATGGTGACAATACCCTGGATGTTCATCTGTCACGACAAGATATTGCTGATCTGGCTGGAACAAACCGGGAACAGATTTCAAGGCTGATTACCGAATTTGAATATGAAGGTATTATCAAAACCAAGGGAAAACGGATCGAGATTATCCGGCTGAATAAAATGCAGGCTATATTAACTCCCTTTCATACCAATTGACTTTTCTTTAATACACTGCACGCGTAATCCAGAAACGCTAAAGTGTAAAATATCACATTTATAATTGATTTGCATCATTATTAAATGTGCAATTCAGCAAGTTATTTGCCTTTGAATCCAATTGCCTATGGCAGCTAACAACCCTGGTAAATCACACCGGATGTTATTTATGACTACACTGGCCTTCACGGTTTGCTTTGCAGTGTGGATGATTAACGGAGTGCTGGTTACTTTCTTAGTCAATAACGGAGTTTTTAAATGGAGTTCCATCGAAGTAGGATGGCTACTTGGTGTGCCTGTACTGGTAGGTGCTGTTTTCCGTTTACCGGTCGGAATTCTAACTGACAAATTTGGAGGAAGATGGGTCATGACTGCCATTCTACTCATTAGCGCTGTTCCCATGTTTTTTTTGTCTTTGGCAACCAGTTACAGTATGTTCCTGCTCTTGAGTTTTGGTTTTGGATTAGCCGGAAGTTCATTTGCAGCCGGAGTTGCCTACACTTCCCTCTGGTATCCAAAAGAAAGACAGGGAACAGCACTTGGAATTTTTGGTGCCGGCAATATCGGAGCTGCATTGACAACGCTTTTTGCTCCAAACCTGCTGAGATTTCTGACTGACAGCGGTACTCAGCTCGATGGCTGGAGAAATTTACCCCGGATTTATGCAGCGGTACTTGTAATAATTGCTGTTCTATTCTTTCTGTTTACACAAAATAAAATCAATCCTGAAGTAAAACCACTCTCCCAGCGTCTAGCTCCTCTGAAACAGACAAGAGTATGGCGTTTTGGATTATACTATTCAGTTGTTTTCGGTGGATTTGTAGCCTTAACTCAATGGCTTATTCCTTATTATGTCAATGTGTATGCGTTGTCAATTGTTGCAGCAGGCTTTATGACTACAGCCTTTAACCTGCCTTCAGGAATTATCCGTATTGCCGGAGGTATTCTCTCTGATAAAATAGGTGCCAGAACAGTGCTCTATTGGGTTTTCGGAACCTGTATAGTCTGCTTGTTTTTCCTTTTTCTGCCACGTATGGAAATCCGGGCTCCCGGCCAGGGAATTATGTCTTCAAAATCCGGAATCGTGAAACTGGTTTCCGATTCACTAATTGTTTTGCAAAGTGAAGTGCCAGAAAACGGTGAACTGTTTTTTCCGCTTCAAACTAAGAAAAGTGAATCTCACCAGGCAAGTATTCGTTTTGGAATTCATCATGATGAAGAAGGCTTCTTATTTCTTCCTACCTCAATTTCGTGGCAGGAGCCAGTTGTTAAAGAAGGTGAACAAATTTTCAAAGGTCAATTAATTGCTAAAGGTTCAACACTGATTTACTTCCAGGCTAACAAGTGGATTTTTACCGCATTGGTTTTTATCATCGGGTTAATGTTTGGTATTGGAAGTGCTGCCGTTTTTAAACATATTCCGACATATTATCCGAATGACATCGGAACAGTTGGAGGCATTGTTGGTGTTCTGGGAGGTTTAGGAGGGTTTATTTATCCGATTATCTTTGGCTATCTTCTCAATGCAACCGGAGTCTGGACTTCCAGTTGGATTTTCTTAGCAGCAGTTACAGTGTTAAGTCTCTTATTAATGCATTTTGCAATAGTTCGAATAAAAGTTGGGTTATCCTCCATCCCAAAAGATACTATTGAAAAAACAGGCCGTAATTGAAAAACCAATTTGACATTCGTAAACTTACATTTGCAAATGCATTTTAATATTAATGGCTGAATCATCGGGGTTCCTTAGAAACGCCAGGGAGGGTATTAAGCAGCTGTCGCCTGCCTATTTTGGACTGGTTATGGCCACGGGTATCGTTTCTGTTGCTGCTGAGGTGTCAGAAATGCATACACTGGCAATTATTTTATTCGCTTTTAATATTGCTGCCTTTATTATTCTGTGGATTTTAAACCTAATCCGGTTATTCAGATACACTGCCTTATTTCTGGATGATCTTTATAATCACCAGGCCGGAATGGGATTTTTTACTGCAGTAGCGGCAACCTGTATTGTGGGTGGCCAATTTATCATTATTGCTGATAATTACAGAATTGCTCAGATTCTTTGGATCCTTGGTGTGATTCTATGGGTGGGAATGACCTATCTTATTTTTACAGTGTTAACAATCAAAGAAAAAAAACCTGTTTTGGCAAAAGGTATTACCGGAGGCTGGCTCCTGGCTGTTGTCTCTACTCAGGCTGTAGCCGTACTTACTACTCTTGTTGCTTCTCACTGGGAACAACCTTTTAAACTTCAGGCCAATTTCTTTGCTCTTTCAATGTGGCTATGGGGAGGAATGCTGTATATCTGGATGATATCTTTAATTTTTTATCGCTATACGTTCTTTGAATTTCTTCCAAGTGATTTGGCTCCACCCTATTGGATTAACATGGGTGCTATGGCCATTTCAACTCTTGTCGGTTCTATGCTCATCCTGCATGTTAACCATGCACCCTTCCTTGAATCGTTGTTGCCTTTTCTGAAAGGGTTTACTGTTTTTTACTGGGTTACCGGTACCTGGTGGCTTCCCATGCTATTCATTCTGGCAGCCTGGCGACATATTGCAAAGAAATTTCCACTCACTTATGATCCGCTATACTGGGGAGCTGTGTTCCCGCTGGGCATGTACACTGTTTCAACTCTGAGAATGGCCCAGGCAATGCATCTCAATTTCTTGCTGCCGGTTCCTCAGTATTTTGTTTATATAACATTGCTTGCCTGGTTGGCAGCCTTTATCGGACTCCTTTCAAATCTGCTTAAGTTGTTTAGAAAATAACCTTCCGATTTAACTCAACACCTGAACAAAGCTATTCCCTAAAATACTGTGCATGAAAATAACTTTTAAAGCGTATGTTCAACTTGCTGTCCTATTCATTATCATTCAGAAGGTTAATGCCCAAACAACTTTAACCGGTGAACTTAGACCCCGGTTCGAATACAGGCACGGCTTTAAATCATTAATTGATTCTGCAGAAAGCGGTACTGCCTTTATATCGCAACGTACCCGGCTGAATTTTGGTTATTTATCTAAAAAATTCCGGATTGGAATTACCCTACAGGATGTTAGAACCTGGGGAAGTCAGCCTCAGTCTGTCATCTCCGATGGCCTCACTTCCTTTCATCAATCCTGGGCTGAGTATTTCTTCAGCAAAAAAGTTTCTGCCCGGTTCGGAAGACAAGAGCTTAAATACGATGACATCAGAATCTTTGATCCAGGAAATTGGTCTCATCAGGGAAAAAGCCATGACTTACTGCTATTTAAATTTACGGATACAACCTTTTCAGCACATGTAGGCTTTGCATATAACCAAAATGCTGAATCAGCAATTGCTACTGCCTATACAGTTACCCCAGGTTATAAACAAATGCAGTTTTTTTGGCTGAATAAAAAACTGAAAAATTTTAATATCAGTTTGTTATTACTAAATGATGGACGGCAATCACCTGTTAGCGTCAACAGTACCCGCTATCATCAAACCTTTGGAACACATACTGAAATCCGGAGCGACAAGTGGTTTGGCGCCTTGAATTTGTATGCCCAGACCGGTAATGATTTCACTTCGGTAACAAACAAGAAAATCAGAAACGTCAAAGCTTTCCTGATTGGAGCTGAAGTAAGCTACTCCATTACAAAAAGCATAATTATAGATCTTGGATTTGAGCAAAGTTCCGGACAGAGCCAGACTGACACTTCCTCTGCCTATTCCGGTGTGAATCATTCCTTCAATGCCTATTACGGTGCAGGCCACAAGTTTAACGGGCTGATCGACTATTTCTACGCTAACAACCATTTTAACAGTGTCGGACTGCAAGATGCTTATTTCAGATTGAAGTTTTACCAGTCACGCTGGTGGGCAGCTATAGCCATTCATTCCTTCTTGGCAGCAGCTCCGGTCTTGGATAGCGACAAGTATCATACTACGGGTCAGATTTCTGCAATGAACAACAAGCTTGGAACTGAAGTTGATCTAACCTGCAATTATACACTTAGCCAGCAGGTTAATGTCCAGCTGGGCTATGCTCAAATGTTTGCAACCAGAACCATGCAGGAACTAAAAGGCGGAAACTATAAGGTTACTCAAAACTGGGCTTTCCTAATGGTAATTCTGGAACCAAACTTTTTACAATAATTTGAAGATTCACCCTGATATGACAACAGTCATATTTTAATTGAAAAACTATTTCGTAATTTGCAATAATACATAACGGTATGGCAGACTTAAAACATTTAACAAAAACAGATCCGCTGAAACGCAATGTGGAGAAAGGATTAGAACAGACGGAAAACTCACCAATGGATCCTCCTGCAGCTTATGAGCAACCCGGCAAAGTAGACATTGATTTCGACAGTATGGAAAAGCCGATTCAGATTTTTATGAACGAACATAAAAATGCCATTGCTAAAATTGAAAAGTTCGAAAAAGCATTGGTACAGTTTAAAACCAATGGATACAAACTTGATAAAGCAATTAATGATACCTTTAAAGAGTTTTTTAATTTTTTTGATAACAACCTGCTTCCACATAACAGCAAAGAAGAAAAAGAACTTTTTCCGCTGCTTCACAAACGGCTGATTGAGATTGGTGAACATGGTATTGGTAAAAATCCTCCAACAGCAATTGATGTAATGGAAGATGATCACATCAAATTTATTCAGTTGGGTGCACTTACTTTTAATTTTCTCGGTTTGGCTACACGGCTGAAAGATGAAACTTCGCGGATATTTGTTTTGGATACGGCTTATGAAAACGGACGCGAACTGATTGAACTGCTGAAGTTGCATATCTACCGTGAAGACTATACGCTATTTCCGTTAGCCCAAAAACATATAACTAAAGAAGAGTTTGCTGCAATTGAAAAAGAAATGAGCAAATATCAATGACATCTGCAACCAACATATTGATTGATAAATTCGGAAGGGTACACAATTACCTGCGCATTTCGCTCACTGAGCGATGTAACCTGCGCTGCAACTATTGCATGCCGGAAGAGGGTATTGTGCTTCGCCCGCGTGCTGAGTTCATGACAAGGAGTGAAGTAATTCAAATTGCAAAAATTTTTGTTGCCCTTGGCGTAAAAAAAATAAGACTAACCGGTGGCGAACCATTGGTGCGTAAGGATGCAAAAGAAATTATTGAAGATTTATCGCAATTGCCGGTTGAATTAGCCATTACAACCAACGGCATTTTAGTTGATACATTCATTGAAACTTTTATGGCATGTGGAGTAAAATCCATTAATGTTAGCTTGGATTCGCTGAAGGAAGAACGATTCAATACCATTACCAGACGAAATTATTTCAGCAAAGTAATTTCAAACATACGGCTGCTGATGCAAAACAATTTTCATGTAAAGCTCAATGCAGTTATCATTAAAGGAATGAACGATGATGAACTGGTAGATTTTATTGAATTTTCCAAAGATCAGCCAGTGCATTACCGCTTTATTGAATTTATGCCATTTAACGGCAACAAGTGGGATTGGAGTAAGGGCTGCTCCTATGATGAAGTAATGGCAGATATACACGCACACTATGGAAATAACATAATGAAAATTGAAGATGCAAAAAACGACACTGCAAAAAACTATCGGATAAAAAATTACAAAGGCACATTTGCAATTATTTCATCGGTTACCAATCCGTTCTGTGATACCTGCAACCGTTTGCGACTTACTGCTGATGGTAAAATTAAAAACTGTTTGTTCTCCAATTCCGAAACCGATTTGCTCACTGCACTGCGAAACAGAATGGACATAACACAACTTATACGCAATAATGTTTGGGATAAAAAGGCCAGCCGTGGCGGCATGACTACTTTTGAAGATTATAGCAACCCGACACTGCATGAACAAAACCGTGCAATGGTAGCCATCGGAGGTTGACGCATAACATGATAATTGATTCAGGAAATGAAATCCATAGAAGAACGAATTAATGCACAAAATTACATTGAACCTGAAATGGTGAAGGCGGCTTTTGAATTCTGGTTTTCCGACTCAGATCACCTGCGCTCTCCTTTCCCTGAATACATCCGCGAAAGATTAAAGCAGGAAGCGACACATAAACTGCTTGACTGGAGTGGTGCTATTTCTGACAAAGCCAGAAAAGAAATAAATGATGAAATACTTGCTGAAAAATTTGAAGAAATTATCTTCGAAGCAGCACTTCCTATGGTTCTTACTGAAGATGAAAAGTTAACCATTCGTTATCCTTTTATGCCGCGCATCGGTGATTTAATAACTGAAAAAGACGCAGAAGGAAATCAAACCGAATGCCGTGTAACCGACAGGTATCATTTTAAGAAAGGGGATACTGCTTTTATGAAGATAAAACTTAAAAATACGTTTACTCAAAAAGAAAGAGAAACAGAATTTGAATTGCCTGAGTGAGGATGCTTACTTTTTGCTGCCATCGGTATTATAATAAGTTACGGTATGAATGGTGTCGTTGTTATAAGTTCCTTCGCTTTCAATTCTTCCATTGGAATACCAGCGGGTGAATTTACCGTTGAGTTTATCATTCTGATAAGTGGTTTCGCTTAACTTATTACCTGTGCTGTCCCAGATAGTCCAAATGCCGTTACGCTTTCCATTATTAAAATCGCCTTCCATACGCTTCTTCCCGTTTTCGTAAAACCAGGTCCAGGTGCCTTCGTCCTTTCCATTAACTTTTTGTCCGCTTATTTTCGGTTGACCATTCTCGTAACTCCAGTTGCCCGAACTGAAATTGTAAGTTAACCAGATAAAAATTAGGATAATTACATATACCACAAACCGGTGGTATTTCAGATTTTCCTTCCAGACAGACTGATCAGCCATTTCCTTTATCTAAATTGTATCATACCTCTTCAGCTCCTTTGTCTTATCCATTTCAAGGACATATACCTTCCGCGCATCAAGTGTCTTTAAATCTATACCAAAATTAATAATTTTTTTATCTTGTAATTCCAGCAAATAATAATAATGTGCATCGTTCAAGGTGAACACAAAAAAGTATTTATCGCCAAAGTAATCCAGCAGTTTATTTATAGCTTCTACCGGAGTATCGCTAAAGCTGTTCCCGGGTTTGTTTCGCTCTTCGTATGTAAAACCATACTCATCTGAAAATATTTGTTTGAGCATTTCATGCACACCTAAAAATTCTTCAAATGAAGAAAATTCCCTGATGAGCATGTTTTCATACATCAGGTAATTGTCTTTAAAATCTGTTATAATCATAATCCAATTTATTAATCGTGTTGTGCGTTTTCAATAATTCTGAAAATGTGCAACACCGAAGGAAACAAAGCATCCATAGATTCTTTTGCTCCTTTGGTTGAACCGGGTAAAGTAATCACCAATGTGCTGCCAATCATGCCGGCCACACCGCGCGACAACATGGAGTAAGGTGTGCGCTGCTGACCATAATTACGGGCAGCTTCCATAATGCCCGGTATTTCTCTTTCTAGCAATGGTTGAATGGCTTCGGGTGTGGTATCGCGTGTTGAAAGTCCCGTGCCTCCGGTTAACAGAATTAAATCATTTCTATTACACAGTGATTTAACCTTTTCTTGAATCTGTTGAAGTTCATCAGCAATGATGGAATATTCGCTAACGGTTACTTTACAACTTTCTAATTTCTGAATAATGGCTTTGCCGGCTTTGTCTTCTTTTTTTCCTGCCGATATGCTGTCGGAACAAACAATCACCGCTGCTTTTAAATCCTTTTTAAACTTATCGGTAAAATCAGATTTGCCTCCCTTCTTTTCAAGCAGTTTTATAGAATGAATTTCAATCCCTTTATCAATCGGTTTCAGCATATCATACATGGTGAGTGCCACCACCGATGCACCATGCATGACTTCAACTTCAACTCCGGTTTTGTACACGGTGCGCACCTGCATGGTAATCTGTATTTCCAAATCCTGAATGTGGTAATTAACCATTGCAAATTCAACCGGCAGCGGATGGCAGTCGGGAATCATATCGCTCGTGCGTTTTACGGCAAACAATCCTGCGGTCTTTGCCATTTCAAACACATCGCCTTTGGGAACGGTTTTGTTTCTGATAGCGGCAATGGTTTCTGCCCGGCTTACTTTTACTATTGCCTGTGCTGTTGCTTCGCGTAAGCTGTTGTTTTTATGTGTGATGTCAACCATTCGTTTTATTTGTTAGTATTTTCTTTCCATTGATACGTTTCGTCTTCAAAAATTTCTTTACCCCAAATCGGAACATTGGCTTTTATTTCTTCAACTATCCATCGGCAGGCTTCAAATGCAGCGTTGCGATGAGCTGATGATACAAAAACAAACAAACTTATTTCTCCGGCTTTTACTATACCATTGCTGTGATAAATATGCATGCACGTTAAATCGAATTTTGAAAATGCCGCTTCTCTTATCTCATGAAATTTTTCTTCAGCCATTTCAGTGTAAGTGGAATATTCAATGGCATAAACATTTTTACCATTGATTTCATCTTTGCGCACCTGGCCTAAAAAAATATCGTGTGCACCAATATTGGTTTTGGTGCTGTGCTTGGCAATTGAATCGGCAATAAAAGCAGGTGATATTGCTCCTTCAATAAATACGTTATGTTTTTTTCTCGCTGTCATGTTTTTTGAAATTCCGTTAGTTGCATCCATTCCATTACACCTCCTTCAAGGTTGTAGAGGTTATTAAATCCAAAGTTGTTTTCTAATATTCCAATGGCAATTTTACTTCTTATTCCACTTTGGCAAAACACAATTACTTTTTTATCACGTGCAATCATGCCGGTATGGGCTTTAATAGCAGCAAGCGGAATATGTATATCGTTCAATGCCTCAATTTCGGGCTGCTCATCTTTTTCTCTTACATCAAGCAATTGCAGCGGTTGTTTTTCATTTATCCAATTCTTCAATTCAGTTGCAGTAATTGTTTTTGATGTTGAAACAGAGCCACAGAAAAAATCATAATTGAATTTTAAAAATTCCTCGCAATTGTGAGGTGCAGTTTTTACTGCATCCTCATCACGAAAAATCTGAAGTGTATCGAAAGTCATGTTGAGTGCATTAAATAAAAGCAAATGGCCTGAAAGTATTTTTTCAATACCTGTAATGAGTTTAATGGTTTCGCATACCTGTAGGCTTCCGATAATTCCGGGCAAAATACCCAACACACCTATTTGTGAGCAATTGGGTGCAGTTTCAGGTGCGGGTGGTTTTGGAAAAAGACAACGATAGGTAGGACTTTTAATTCCGTTTTTGTCTGTATGATTAAAAACAGTAACCTGCCCTTCGAAGCGATACACCGAACCATATACCAATGGCTTGTTCAATATCACACAGGCATCATTAACTAAATAACGTGTCGAAAAATTATCGGTGCCGTCAATGGCAATATCGTATTCATTAATTATTTCCAGCGCATTTTGATTGCTGAGTTTTACTGCATGAACAATCACATCCACGAACGGATTTTGATTGCGGAGTTTTTCTGCTGCTGTTTCAGCTTTTGATTTACCTATATCGTTAATGTTATATAAAATCTGACGCTGCAGGTTCGATATGTCAACCACATCGAAATCAACAATACCGATTTTACCAACACCTGCAGCACAGAGGTAATTGAGAGCCGGACTACCCAAACCCCCTGCACCAATAACCAATACTTTGGCCTGCTTCAGTTTTTGCTGCCCTTCCATTCCGATTTCAGGAAGCAGCAGATGACGGTTGTATCGCGCTATTTCGTCTTTGCTTAACATGTTATCCTCCTGCAAATGGTGGTAAAAATGCAATTTCACTATCGGGCTCCAGTTGCTGATTGTCTTTAGCAATTATTCTGTTCACTGCTATCTGAAATGTTTGTTCTTTCAGTTTTGGGAATTGTTGTTTCATTTTATTAATAACTGCTTCGGTATTTTCTTCAGGCGAAATACTGAGTTCAGTTTTTCCGGTAATCTCTGCAAGTTGTCCAAAAAATTTCAGCATCATGTTGCTATGTGTTTTGTGCGTTTAACTGTTGAAAGGTGTTTATATTTATAAAATTATTTCCTGCTTCTTCTTTTGTTAATGGCAACTCTTTTGTTTTAAAGTGTCTTAGTGCATCCTGCATTTTTAATTCTCTTTTATCAATCAACATTCTGAATTTTTCAGCGCAAGTTTGATCATAAACTGCACAAAGTGGTTCCGGATTTCCTTCAACGGAAGGTAAAATAATTTCTGCCTCTTCTGCATGTGCAAGTATAAATGTCAACATTTGGGTAGTCACATACGGCATGTCGCAACTCAGCACTAAATTTTTTCTCGTATTGCTGTTTATCAGTCCTGTGTAAATTCCACCCATGGGCCCGCAGTCTTTTACCACATCACCGAAAACAGAATAACCGAATGCATCATAATTTTTGTTGTTTGCAATAATAATCAGGTAATCCACTACCGGTTTCATTGCATCCAGAATATGCGCTGCAAGTTTTTTCCCGTTCAGCATCACCATTCCTTTATCTGTTCCCATGCGCGAACTTTTGCCACCGGCCAACAGAATTCCTGTTACACAATTTTTCATTTGCCACTAACGGTTAACAGTTTAATGCTGGCAATCAGCAATACGGTTGCAAGAATGGATTTAAGCACCCTGTTGTTGAATTTTTTTCTTGCAAGATACGCTCCGGCAAATCCTCCGCTGATGGCTACCAGCAACCAGAGGTAAACCTGATTATCCATAACAATTCCTTTGGAGTAAAGTCCTGCCAGACCAGAAATTGAATTCACAAAAATAAACAGTGCCGATACCGCTGCCGTTTGTTTCATATTACCCCAATGCAGCAACAGAATTACCGGACTTAAAATAATTCCTCCGCCAATACCAATCATGCCTGAGAGCAATCCGATAACCGCACCGGTAATCAAAGCAATCACTTTATTCAACTCTTTAATCTGATCGCTTTCTTTTCCTATCAGTCCAAACAATCGGAGGATTGGAAAAATTAAAAGCAGTCCAAGAATTCGTTTGTAAACCAAAGCATCAACGGTTAAGTAAGCACCAATGAATGATGCCGGAATGGATGTAATGATAAACGGAACGAATAACTGCCACCTGAAATGTCCGCCTTTGCGATATTGCCAGAAGGAGATAAAAGATACAAATACATTCAGCAACAATGCAGAACCTTTCATTACTTCGGGTTGAAAACCAAAAAGCGCCATCAACGCCAGATAACCGCTGGCACCGCCATGGCCAATAGAAGCATACAAAAATGCCACAATAAAAAGCAGTGGAATAAAAACCCAAATAAGATACTGATCAATCATACTCCGTAATATATTTTATACCATAACGCCAAATAAAAAAATCAGAGTTTTAGTTTATTGCTCTCCTTCTCATTAAAAGCATGAAATTTTTCCTGCAGTTTTCTGAAAGTGGAAATTGCTTTTTCACCTTCTTTTGTAAGAACAGTTCCGCCTCCTCCTGCACCACCTGAAGCTGTAACGACCAAAGGCCATTTGGATTGTTTGTTCATTGAGTTCACCAGCTCCCATGCCTGTCGGTATGACATTTTCATGGCTTTGGCAGCCGTGGTGATGGAGCCATGTTTTTTAATATTCTCTAACAACAACACTCTTCCGCTTCCCAGAAAAGCTCCTTTTTTACTTTCAATCCAAATGGTTCCTTTAATAGTGAACATACTTTTTTATAATAAATCGTAAAAGTAAAAAACGGCATTCTTCCTAAGTATGACTTAAATCACATCTGCCGGAAAGAAGAATTGAAATAGAAATTTCAAGTATGCACTTCAATCATTACTCTATACGATTTACTTCAATGCTTTTGAGCCAATACACATGGCGTGGTCCGGTTTTGATGTCGTTTTTTGAAATCAGAATCATGTCGCCCTGTGATTGGATGGGCTTACCATTTTCTTCAAATAGCACATACACATTTTCACCGGTTGGATTATTGAAAATTTCGCCCCACGAAAAAGTAGCTTTGTAATTATCTGTTGCTCTTGCAACAATATAAAAGTTGCGATCCTTATGTCCCTGCTGTTTTATTTTTGCTTTTTCAAGAATGTCTTTCAGCAACACGCCTTTGCAGCTTTTATCTTCTTTCATGCGTGCACCGCTCTGACATACAACTACAAAGTTTTCAATTGTCGTCACATTCATTTTTTTCAATGAATCTACCGTAAGTGTTAGCGGTTGCTCAACATCTCCCTTCACAATAATCTTTTTGCTGATGTATTTCGCACTGTCTTCTGCCGACACCGACACAAGGCAGGCATCCGTATTTTTAAAAGATCCTGCGGCCATAGTTGTGTCAGATGCTTTGTTGCGTTTATCTCCATGGCTTGTGTTGCACATGGTCAGGTTAAAAGCAACAGCAGTAATTAGAATTAAATGAGCAAGTGTTTTTATATTTTTCATTTTGTATTAAAGAATTTAAGTGTTACAAAAAAATTTCGTCCTTCTTCGGGGTAACCTTCAACCAACGAATAATTCTTATCGAAAACATTGTTCACACCTGCTTCCACACTTGCAAATTTCCAAACACGCACATCAACAATGGTGTTGAACAAAGCAAAACCGGCTGTGGAAGTTCCGTAACTGGTGCTGTATCGGGATGAATTGTATTCGCCACTGCATAAAATGCTAAATTGTTTGATGGGAGAATACTGAACATATCCAAAGAATTTGGACTTGGGAATGTCGGTAATATAAATTTCAGGATTGGCAAGGTTGTGTTTCTCAATGTAAGTGTAATTTACTCCGAGCAGTAAATCTTTTAAAACGTGGTAACCTATATCAGCTTCTGCGCCTGTTATTTCGGCTTTCCCTGCATTTTGCATTTGCGATTTTCCGGGCTCAACATTGCTGATGCTGGTACTGATATCATTGATGTTGCTGTAAAACACAGCAGTTTTTAATTTTACTTTATCAGTAAAGTGCGCAGTGTAGTTGAGTTCAAAGTTATTGGCTGACTCAGGATTTAATTCCGGGTTGGGAATGGCTGTTCCCATTCGGTAAGAGTAACGGTCTTTGATGGTGGCAAATCGTGTTTTATGCGAAACACTTAATCCAATCCGATGATCATTCATGGTATAAAATATTCCCAGCTGCGCATTGAACGCAGCTTTGGCAGGAGCAGATTCAAATGCTGTTATTTCATCTGTGGTTTTGTTATAATCATCTGCCTGTATATTTTTTCTTATATCGTAACTTATTCCCGGAACAATCAAAAGGTGATTATTTATCCTGATATTATCTTCAGCAGCAAAGCTGATGGTGTTATCTTCTAAACGTTTAACAGGTTCGTCAACATTGTTTTCGCGGTGAACATCGGTTTTATACTGAACAGAAAATTTAATCTCGTTCTTCGGAATAAGTGTGGTGCCATATTCCACAATGCCACCATAGGTATAATCATTGTAAAAACTTTGAAATGCGTAAGGTTTGTTTTGAGTGGTATAAGTTGAGTCGTCATAGCTGTAAAATGCATTTTTGAAAATATCGTAATAAATTCTGCTTTTAATAAAGTTCTTAGCATTGATTTGAGTGTTTGACAGAAAATAAAATGTTTCTTTATTCCAGTAAGGAGTTTGCCAATAACGTGGTTTCTTAAGCAGTGAATTCAGTGTGTCATCACCTGCATAAACAGGAATTCCTTTTTCGCCCTGCTGATTGATATATCCCAAAACATATTCCTGATTTTGCTTTGGTGTCCATCCAACTTTAAGATTTAGTTTGTGATCGGTGCGGAATGAATTTTCACGCTCACCGCCATTTTCATGTGCCTGTGGCTTAAAGTTATTAGACAGAACAAAAGAATTGCGATGCAGATAAGAAAATCCTCCCTGTATATAAACTTTGCCTAAGTTGGAGCCGATATTCACATTACCTCTGTAACCATTGGTATTGATCATACCGAGAGACCCGTTGTATTCAATTTTCTGAACGGGTTTCAATGATATGAGGTTAATGGCTCCACCTAATGAGTTGGGTCCATACAACATTGAAGAAAACCCCTTTGAGACATCAATCACCGATAAATCAAAAGTGGTAAAACGCGCTAAATCCACATAACCGTCATAAGGAACATAAACAGGAATGCCATCCATATACACAGGAACAGCACGCAAATCAAACCCTCTTACCGAAACCATTGATTCGTTTCGCTGACCGGAAGCAGTAAGAGTTACTCCCGATAACATATTTATCGAACGGGATACCTCCATTTTATTCTGTTCATCCATTTCTTTTTTGCTGATTTGGTCGGAGAATTTTTCATAATGTCGCGCAGTGATGGTGACTTCTCCGAGCTTAAAAACATTCTTTCTTAATGTTGTAGTATCACCTGAAGAAGAGGATGCCTCCGGCTTTTGAGATAAAGTCAGAATGGGTATCAGAAAAGCAACGAGAGTTAAGTGTAGTTTCATATAATTTATTTTTATTCCTTTTTGTTGTTCTCAGCTATGTGGTTGACTGCATAAGAGTGGAATCTTTCAATAAATCTTACAAATGAATTTCAGAGGAATGTGCGTTATGTTTTTATAGGCATAACGGCTATCAAAAAAAATTCAAACTGTTACTGCCTGATTTTATTCTGAGCTCTGAAAAGATTTATAGTTCTGATTCATTCTTTGATTTTTATAATTTATATCAATTATTAATTTGCTGAATAATCTCATACATCCTGATGTTGTTCTCTAATATGCAGGGAACAAATAATACGGCTGTAAAAAAACAGAGATTATTTTTTTGAAATAATGATATAAATCATATTAATACAAACCCGGCAACGGATACACTTCTACCGTTGTTCCTTTTTTGATATAACCAGTTTCAAACGGTATATAAATCAGTCAATCAGCTTCAGCAACGATCCGGTTATGTGGTACAACGTCTGGGGTTGTAACGAATTAATGAGCTGATGAAATAATGAAAATCAAAATCCTGTCTCCTATACTCTGGTGGCTGGTTTTAAAATATTTTCTGATGAAATCAGCTTTTTACCAGTTAGTCATTATGAGTTATTTCGTTTGATTCTTCTTTGCCGATGTAATAGTGATGGCCTGAGGTCCAAGTTTGTTGGAAAGCTTCACTACCGTGTTCAAGAGGATATTGTCAATGGCAAGCACCGCTTTTGTCAATCTCTCATTACGATCCCATGATTTATACACACGATTCATGAAAGCCTCGTAAACCACTCTGAAAAGTGAGTTATAAGGCGATATATTAAGAATCTGATAATTCAACTTTTCTAATGTATCAGTTGTTTCCTTCAGATTGATTTTATTGTCATGATCGCTATGTTCGTATGTTCTGAATAATTTCCGAACAACAGCAGTTTGTTTTTCTGTAAACTGTCGCGAAGTATATACCGGTTCATGCAAGGTGAAAATACCTTCATGCTTCAATTTCTTGTCAACTTCGTTCATGGCTTCGGTAGGACGGGGCAGATGGTGTAACATTCCAAAGCTGATGGCAGCATCAAAAAAGTTATCTTTAACCGGAATATTGAGAGCACTTGCCTGAATAAAATCCGATCCGGGTATGGCCATTTTAGCTACTATCAGTCTCTTGAAGGAGATATCAGTACCGATGTAGTTATAGGAATATTCTGCAGGATTGAAAATACGTGATATAGTACGGGCATTACCACATCCTATTTCAAAAATCCATTTACCGTTGCAGTTTTTTTCAAGAAACCTGATCATCTTTTGCTTACGAGGAATGAATATCCTCCAGAGATTATCTGTCTTAATAGATTTCAGCATATCTATTCTCTGCTTCTCTGTATCTACAGCTGCATCATAGTATTTCATTTCTTCTCTATTCCAATCACCATCTGCTGAAGTGTGTTGTGCAGCAATTCTGTTGCTTGTGTTCTGCAACGCATCTGCCAATTCAGAGGGAAGATCGTCTTTTAATAATGTTACTATGCTATTCAGGTGATTCAGATCCTGATCAGTATCATTTAATAAAACAGGAATGTATTCGCAAATAACATATACATATTTTTTGTCTGAGGAATAAATTATTCCTGACTTCACATCATCATCCGGAAAAATATTTTCATCTTGCAAATTTGTTACTGATTTATCCTGCCGTGTCAATTCCACACTATATAATTTTAAATCGGTTGTACCTGAATTCGGGCAAATGAGTTTATCAAGAATTCTTTTATGCATATTTATTTCAGATGATTAAAGGTGTGTTTTTATTTTAAAGGCTTCAAATTTAAGTTTAAGAATGGTTAGTATAAAACAACTTCAGATATAAACCATATTAATACAATCCCGGCAGCAGGTGTACCTCTACTGTTGTTCCCTTTTTGACATAACCGGTTTCTGCCGGAAGATAAATCAGGCAATCAGCTTCAGAAAACGAACGAAGAATATATGATTCCTGTCCGGTCAGGGGTGTTACCCCTTGAGCGGCAATTTTCCCCTTAAGGAAAAAGGAAAGTCCGGGCTTTTTGGGATAGGAAGTCAGCAAAGGCAAAAATACGACTCTCAGAAAAGGTTGTTTATGTCCTTGCATAAGCCTGATTGCAGGATAAACATATTCGTAAAAGCAACTCAGCACGGCAGCAGGATTTCCGGGCAATCCGAAAATAAGAGTTTCGTTATACTTACCGAAGAACAGCGGTTTACCCGGCTTTTGCTTTATCTTGTAAAAAATATTTTTCACACGTAATTTCTGTAATGCCTTGCCAACAAAATCGTAATCGCCAACAGAAATACCGCCCGTGAGCAGAATCATATCCGAATGTGTGAGTGCTCTCTGCAAAGCCTGTTCAGTTTTCAACTCATCGTCAGGTATGGAAATAATTTTTGCCTTTGGTATTCCAATACTCTTCAAAACGGCTGCAAGCGTATAGGAGTTAGACTCATAAATTTGTCCGCTCCTCAGTTTAGTTCCGGGTTTCTTTAACTCGCTGCCGGTTATAATTACTGTTATCCGTGGTGCAGTAAAAATATTTACTGAAGTGATTCCCATTGCGGTAAGGTAACCTATGCTTCCGGGAGTAAGCACAACGCCTTTACTTATTGCTGTCGTTCCTTGCTTAATTTGCGATCCTGCTTTACGGATATTTTCAAATTTTAATGGAACTTCTCCGGCAATAAGATAACCATTTTGAAAAGTAACTTTTTCCTGCATGATAACAGCATCTGCTCCTGCAGGAACAGGAGCTCCCGTAAAAATACGTACCGCCTCTCCAGATTTTATCTTACGGTTAAAGACTTTCCCAGCTGCCACTTTGCCAATTACTTTTATTCTTTTCTTGTTCTCAATATCTGAGCAGATAACAGCATAGCCATCCATGGCAGACTGATTGAACGGTGGTAAATGAACAGGTGCTTTTATATTTTCTGCAAGCACACAACCTTGTGCATCAGCAACCGGTTGTTTCGAAGCTCCTAGCACTTCCCTATTTTTTAGAATCAGGGCTTTCGCTTTTTCAACAGAAATCATACAGCACGCAAATAAAAGTAAGGATATTCACTTATGAAAATCCCTGTTGATCGTTCAGCATCTGATCAGGGCTGCGAAAGGTTAAAATAGATCTATTTCTGAATTTTCCTGAATGATCTTGGTGCCGCCTATTTACATTCTTCAATCCTTAGATCCTTATAATTTTCAATTATTCAGATGGTAGATAACTGAAGAACTTTCTACCTTCACAGCCGATTAATTCATCTTCCATGAAATCTGTCACTCATTTTGCCTTCTTCTTCAGCCTGGCTATTTTGTTATCATGTAATGGAAACAAGCCTGGTAACGAGACAAAAGCTCCAGTGACTGCTACCGACACGACTGAAACAGGTAAAAAACTGTCTGAATTGGATGCTATGATTGCAGGTTCACCTAAAAATGCAGATTTATACTTTCAGCGGGCTTCGATTTACTTCAGGAAAAAACGAATTGATGATGCCAACAAAGATATGCTTAAAGCAATTGCCATCGACAGCTCAAAGGCTGACTATTATCTGCTTTTGGCAGATATTTATTTATCAGCGAGCCGGATTGTTTATTCTCAGAACTCACTGGAAAAAGCGGTTGAACTCAATCCGGAAAACCTCAAGGCACATAGTAAACTGGCTGAAATTTATTTTCTGTTAAAGAAATACAACGAATCACTCAAACACACATCTGAGATGCTTAGAATTGAACCCGGCAATGCACTGGCCTATTTTATTCGGGGGATGGATCTCAAAGAAGCCGGGGATACGGCCAAGTCAATTAAATCATTTCAGCTGGCACTTGAAAATAATCGTGATTATTATGATGCTAATATGCAGCTGGGATTATTGTACTCTTATAAAAATAATCAGGTTTGTGTAGAGTTTTTTACAAATGCAATCCGGATCCGACCTGATAGTGAGGAGGCTCTTTATGGGAGAGCCCTGTTTTACCAGGAACATAATGAGCTGGATAGAGCTATTCAGGATTATACACAGATTCTTAAACTAAATCCTCGTAATCAGCATGCACATTATAACTTAGGTTATATTCATTACACTTTTTTGAAAGTCTATGACCAGGCTATCAAACATTATAATGATGCAATTGCAGTTGCCCCCGATTATCCGGAAGCTTATTATAGCCGTGGACTTTGTTATGAGACCCTCGGAAATATTGCTGCAGCAAAAGAAGATTATGAGAAAGCACTTCAGCAACGACCAGGTTATAAGTTACCTCTTCTTGGGCTGAAACGAATTAATGAGCTGGTGAAATAATGAAAATCAAAATCCTGGATTTTTATATTATCAGAAAGTTTCTAAATACTTTCTTTTTTTCAATCCTGCTGATTATTTCCATAGCCATCGTTTTTGATATCAGTGAAAAGATCGATGACTTTCTTGATAAAAAACCAACTTTATTTCAGATAATTTTCGATTATTATGCCGGCTTTATTCCATACTTTGCCAATCTGTTTTCACCTCTGTTTGTATTTATTTCAGTTATCTATTTCACATCCCGGCTTTCGGCACAAACTGAAATTATTGCCATGTATGCTTCGGGGATCAGTTTTCGCAGGTTGCTCGTACCTTACCTGGTTGGTGCCGGAGTTATTGCTGCTCTGTCACTTTACATGAATCACAGTGTTATTCCGATGGCAAATGCCAAGCGGCTCAGCTTTGAGGAAAAGTTTATCCGAAATCCGTTTGTCTATAAATACCGCAACATCCACCGGATGATGGCTCCTGGTGAATATATCTACTTTGAAAGTTTTGCTTCACGTGAGAATGCAGGTTACCGTTTCTCACATGAAATTATTTCTGACAATCAGCTACTATATAAAATGACAGCTGACCGCTGTGTGTGGGATTCAGTAAACAACCAATGGAGACTTGAAAATTATTTTGAACGCAGAATTAATGGATTAAATGAATTTGTCCGGCAGGGAACAACTCTGGATACAACTTATGCTTTCCATGCAGATGATTTCCGAAAACGTGAAAGCAACATTGAAACAATGACAACCCCGGTACTCAAAAAGTTTATCCGCAGTGAGCAGGAACGGGGTGTTGAATTTACCTCTTACATGGAGGTAGAACAATACCGGAGGACCTCCTTTCCTTTTGCTACTTTTATTCTGACAGTTATCGGCTTTAGTGTTTCCTCCCGTAAAATAAGGGGTGGAACAGGTATGCAGCTAGGAATTGGCATCCTGCTCAGTTTTACTTATATTATGTTTATGCAGATTAGTACAACCTTTGCTATTAAATCCAATTTTTCACCCTTGCTCTCGGTCTGGATTCCAAATATTGCATTTGCCGTAATTGCTATTGTCCTTTATAGAAGATCGTCTACGTAATCCAGCCAGACCAGATAAAATCACTACCCTGATATTTTTTCATCTTCCATTCCTTTTTAAAGATTCCGTAAACCGAAGGGCCACTTCCACTCATTGAAGCATAAACAGCACCCTGTGAATAAAGGAACTTCTTAATTTCCTGAAGTACCGGAAAATGAAAAAACAATGGCTCCTCAAAGTCATTAAACATAGTTTCTTTCCACTGATCCACATTCATTGAGTAGAACCGGGTCATTGGAGCAAGACCAGGCCGGGGATTAACCTTGCTATATGCCCAGGCTGTTGAAACTTCAATTGCTGGTTTAATAATTACAAGGAAGTAACCGTTCAGTACCGGCTCAACTGGAGTCAGCTTCTCCCCTCTTCCGGTTGCCAACGCAGGTAGATTATCAATAAAAAAAGCACAGTCACTTCCCAGTTCTGCAGCTGCATCCCGGAGCAAATGGTGCGATATTTCAGTGCCGTTAATGAATGAAAATAATTTTAGTGCAAAAGCTGCATCAGCTGAGCCACCACCCAAGCCGGCAGCGTGAGGTATCTGCTTATGAAGATGGATATACATATCGCTGCTTCCAAATTCACGTTTAAAGACCCAGAATGCACGCTGTACCAGGTTCTCATTATCCGAGGCAGTCACACGGATACCCGAACTCTGGAATCCTCCCGGAAATTTTTCATTAGCAGGATTAACCTCAAGTATATCAGTCAACGGAACCGGATACATGACCGATTCAATCTCATGATAGCCATCTTTACGCCTGGCCAGAATATTTAGTCCAATATTAATTTTAGCATTCGGATAGGAAATCATCCGTGCAAACATAATATGAAATGGTAACCCTGCATTAACAGATACTTTACAAAAAGTGTAGTTTTGGCATGGCATAACAAATCCTTGCTCTTATGAAAATTCTGAAATACATTCTTTTCACACTTATTGGTCTGTTCATCCTCTCAGCAATTGCCGGATTCTTTCTGCCATCTAAAGTTCACGTTGAAAGGCAGGCTGAATTTAATGCCCCGGCTTATCTGGTTTTTAACCAGTTTAATACCGTTGAGAACTGGATAAAATGGTTTCCATGGGTAAAAATGGATACCCATTCAAAATGGACACATTTCGGACCTGATGCCGGAATCGGAGCCGGCTATTCATGGAAAGGAGAAAAAACCGGAGAAGGAAAAATAACAATCACAGAAAGTAAACCTTTTTCACTGATTGTTACCGAACTGGAAATGGGAGATAAAAAAGGATACCCCGGATTTCTGTTTGAAGAAATCAATGGCACAACCCGGGTCACCTGGTATTTTGATAATGATGCTGGTTCAAATCCTTTTAGCCGTTATATGAACCTGATGATTAAAGGAATGCTTGGCCACCTGTTTGAACAGGGACTTAGTGATGTAAAAAATATCATTGACAGCCTGCCGCCTATTCCGCCTCCGGTCAAAACAGTGATTGAGGAAATTAATTCCGATTCGGCTTATTTACTTACCATCACCGACACAGCCAGTCCGGAGTTTCTTCGTTTGGCTTATTTTGAAAATCTTAATCTGTTAAGGCAGGAAGCTGAAAAGCAACAACTGGAGATTACCGGTCAGCCTTCTGTAATTTATTTTTCAATAACAGATACCTTAGATACAATAAGCGTAGTCATTCCAACAAATAAAAAAGGAAGAAACACCAAAACAATCAAAGCTGCAGAATTACCTTCACAAAAAGAAGTTGTAGCTCATTATTTCGGTGATTTCCGTCTCATTCAAAAAGGCCGTGATGCCGTTCTTAAATATGCAGGAGAAAAAGGTTTGCTTATTAATGGACCCCTTCGCGAGCAATTCATTTCAGGTCCTGAAACAGAAAACGACACGGCAAACTGGCAAACCGATATTTACTATCCGGTTCAGTAAGTTCGGTTCTGAATAAGAAACCGAACGGCATACTCATAACCTGCAAGACCCAAACCTGTAATTGTTCCAATGCAGTGAGGAGACAGTAATGAACGATGACGGAATCCCTCGCGCTTGTAAATATTTGAAATATGAACTTCAATTACAGGAATGCTAATGGCTGCAATGGCATCAGCAATAGCTACAGACGTGTGGGTATACCCCCCGGCATTCAGAATAATTCCGTCCGAATTAAACCCATGTTCATGCAGCAGGTTGATTAATTCGCCCTCAACATTACTTTGAAAATAATGTAAACCAACACCGCTAAATAAGGCCTTCAATTTGCTGAAATACTCTTCAAATGATTCATTGCCATAGATCTCAGGCTCCCGTTTCCCAAGCAGGTTTAGATTTGGCCCGTTGATAATGATAATCTTGCTGAGTTTCATTCGTCAATTAATTCAGACAAAAATAGCTGAATATAGATTGACAACCAGTCCTTGCTTAAGCTGCATCCCAAAGCTGCTATTCACATGAAAATCGTTTACAATTCATTTCCAATGGCTGCCATTATCACTAAAGAACAGCCATATTAGCCACTCAATGAATTGGGAAAGTTACATCCGTGGATTTACAAACTACCTGCGACTCGAAAGGTCATTATCTGTAAACAGCCTCGAAGCCTACAAAGATGACGCTGAAAAATTAAGTCAGTTTGGCCATTCAAGCGGCAAATCCGCAGAAGCAATCACAGCTGAAGATCTGAGAGTTTTTCTGAAATGGGTCAATCAACTTGGAATGAGTGCAGGCTCACAAGCCCGAATACTTTCTGGTATCCGAGCATTTTATAAATACCTGCTCATTGAAAATATTGTTTCTTCTGATCCGACTGCTTTAATCGAAAATCCAAGAATCGGTCGGAAACTTCCTGTTTTTCTAACAGTTGAAGAAGTAAACCGGATGATTGACAGCATTGACCTGAGTAAACCTGAAGGCACCCGTAACAAAGCTATTCTTGAAACCTTATATAGCAGCGGACTTCGAGTTTCAGAACTTACTGGCTTACGGCTGTCACAAACTTTTCTAGACATTGGTTTGCTGAAAATTACCGGTAAAGGCAACAAAGAAAGAATTGTTCCGATTGGAGGGAGCGCTGTCAAACACATCCGGCTTTATCTTGATAACTGGCGGAATCACGTCAGGATCAAAGCGGGTCAGGATGATTATTTATTTTTAAATAACCGGGGATCAAGAATCAGCAGAGTGATGATTTTTTACATAATTAAAAACCAGCTTAAGATTACCGGAATTAAAAAAAAAGTAAGCCCTCATACATTCAGGCATTCCTTCGCAACCCACCTGGTTGAAGGAGGTGCTGATTTAAGAGCCGTTCAGGCAATGCTTGGTCATGAAAGCATTACAACTACCGAAATTTATACTCACCTTGACAGTGAATACCTGAGAAGCAATATCCTGATGCATCACCCCAGGGCATAAAAAAACCTGCTCACCCGGTAATGGGTCAGCAGGTTCAAACCAACCTTAAACTATTTACGCTATTTTTATTTCACGAACCGGTTTTGGCTTAGCTTCCTCCTGTTTGGGGAGAATAATGACCATAACACCATTGTTATAGGATGCATTAATTTTTTCAGTATCAACCATCTCAGGCATATTGAACGACCGGCTGAATGAAACATAACTGAACTCCTGCCGTGTAAAACGTTCATTCTTATCACTCTTTTCTTCCTTTTTTTCAGCACTAATCGTTAGTAAATCATTCTCAACACTGATCTTAAAATCCTCCTTATTCATTCCGGGAGCTGCCACTTCAATTCGAAAGTTCTCATCGGTTTCCGAAATATTTACTGCAGGAACCGACTGCCTTCGGCTGTCACCGGGCCAGGTGTTAAAAAAATCGCTGAACATTTCTGAGAAGTAAGGGAACCTTTCAGCATAGCGTTCCACTCCATTGTCTTTTTTTAATTTGATAAGTGTCATAGTTAACCTCCTTTTAGATAGTATGTTTATTTTTTAATGTGTTTGACTTGCTTTACTCAAACAAAATACCAAACCCATTTTCAGCATTTTTGACTGACAAAATTTCAAAAACCGGATTTCCGAAATGAAAGATTGGCAGATTAACTTTTGAGTCACTTCCAACCTGACAGCTATCAACCCTTACCTGATGATAAACTCTGTATTAATTTTTTTTCAACTCATATTTTAGTTGGTTGATTTAAATAATTTTACAATCCTTGAGAACATAAAAAAGCTATTTGTAATTATGAGAAAACTTATTCTTCTTTCGCTCATTTGCTGTATTACTTCCGGTAAGGCACTGGCTCAGAAATACGAGAAGCTGAATTTCACATTGGTTAAAAAAATAACAGAGGAAACAGATCCCTCCCGAAGAGTTGGTTTGTTTGTTCAGGGAGATATTACCGAAATCAAAAGGCTGACAACACTTTACAACGGTTACTTTAAATACTCAGCAGGAGACATAGCAGCAATTGAACTTCCAGTTTCAAAAGTAATGGATCTGGCTTCTTCTCCAAAAGTTTTGGCTGCTGAAGATAGTTACCAGCAATTACAGCCGCTGAATGATTCACTGGTTTCAAAAGCCAATGTTCGTCCCATTCATCTTGGGTTACCACCATTACCTCAGCCTTATAAAGGTAACGGAGTGGTAATTGGTATTATTGATTCAGGAATTGACTTTAATCATCCCGACTTTAAAGATGCCAATAGTAATACCAGGCTGATTTCAATCTGGGATCATAACCTTCCGGGAGCTCCTCCGGCAGGTTATACTTACGGAACGGAGTTCACGGCTTTACAGATTAATAATGGCCAGGCAAATGCCCATGTTGATAATTCAAACGGGCATGGTACTCATGTAACCGGAGTAGCTGCCGGAAATGGCAGAGCTATCAATTACTTTCAGGGAGTTGCACCGGAAGCTGATTTAGTTACGGTTTGCCTGAACTGGAATCTGAATACCAATGCCTGGCTAAACTCAGTTGCAGATGCCGTTAATTATATTTTTCAGAAAGCCGATGCAGTAAATAAACCATGCGTAATTAACATTAGCGCAGGGAGCTATTATGGATCTCATGATGCACTCGACCTGCAGGCACAAATGATTAACAACCTGATCACGTCAAAACCCGGACGAGCAGTTGTTTGTGCTGCTGGAAATGCCGGAAATATCCGCCTTCACATGCAATACAATTCTACAGCCGGTAACGATACATTGTTTACCTGGTATAATTACAACCCATCCTACGGCACTGCTATCTTAATGGAAATGTGGGGAAGTCAAGGCCAGTTTGAAAATGTTCATTTCTCAGTTGGTGCAGATAAAACCAGCGGTTATTATGAACATCGCGGCCAACGACCGTTTACCAGCGTTTTAAATCATGTTGGTGTCTTTAAAATGGACACGCTTTATAGTTGGGATGGCAACCGGCTTGCCCGCATCCAGAGTCAAGCAAGTTTATCAGCAGGAAGGTATTCAATGATTTTTAATGTAATTCCTGATTCAAACAGCTATAAATTCAGACTAAGTTTTACAGGAGCAGGAAAATTTGATGTCTGGAGTTTTCAGATGGAAAGCTCAAATGTTCCTTTACCGTCTGTGTATCCGCCATCAGCAAATTATAACATGCCGGATTTTACTCAGAATGTTGTCAGCAGTTTTGCATGCAGCGATAAGGTAATTACCGTTGCTGAATATGGAAATAAACAAAGCTATATTGATTGTAATGGAAATCAGGAAAGCCTGATGGTTATCACACCTGATTCACTGGCAGCAGCATCAAGTAAAGGTCCAACCAGGACAGGCCTTCTTAAACCGGATATTTCAGCTCCCGGAGGGATTACAATGGCTCCTTTGGTAACCTATCAGATATCCTCAATCCCACCGGAGAAGATTGCCCAAGGCTGCATGCACATGCGAGATGGTGGTACCTCAACTGCCTCACCGGCTGTTGCTGGAGTAGCGGCTTTATTCTTTCAGCGGTTTCCTAATGCCACCTGGCAGGACGTTAAAAATGCAATCCTCAACTGTGCCCGACTTGACAGTTTTACTGGTTCAGCAGGATTGCCCAATATCCACTGGGGCTATGGGAAATTAGACGGCTTCAATGCTTTAGTGAATTGTCCGCCTTTAGGAATTCATGAAAACTCCTTATCTAACCAAACGATATTGCTGTCAGCTTTCCCTAATCCATTCGAAGATCAGATTAACTTCCGGTTTGCAACCCTCCCTGGCGTTCAGCAGATGAAACTTGAAATTTTTGATGTAAACGGCAGACTGATTTCCAGCCTTCCTATTCCGCCTGAAGCCTCAGGTTTATCTCTAAAAAAAGAATTTCTTGGATAGGGGCTTTTTCAAGCCCGGATTATTTCTTCCGGTTATTTATCGAATTCAGTAAAAATATTCAGCCATTAATTAGTTTAATAAATTCATATAATATTTTCAAATACAGCGTTGTGAAGACTTTGTTTAAATCTTTAGGATTTATCATTATTCTGCTTATGGTTATTGCCGGAGTAAGAATTTACAATGCCTTTGAAGCTCCGAGTATCCGGGTGAATAACGGTAGCAGTACTTTTTTATATATCAAAACCGGAAGCAGTTTTCAGGATGTTTTGAAGGAATTGGAGAACCAGAAACTGATTCAGGACAAACCCGGTTTTATCAGGACTGCCACTATCATGAAATATAAAGAAAACATCCGGCCGGGTCGCTATCAGATTACCGACAGAATGTCGAACCGGCAGCTAGTGAAGCTGCTCCGCTCGGGCAGTCAAACACCCGTGAAATTTACATTTAATAACCTTCGTACAACTGGCCAGCTAATTGCTGAAATGGCAGCAGAATTTGAGCCGGACTCCTCTTCCATCTCAAGTGCATTATTTGATTCCATTATACTTGATTCATTAGGACTCGACAGCATTTCGGCAGGCGTCATTTTCATTCCGAATACCTATGATATTTTCTGGAATATCACCTCCGCAAACCTGATAAAAAGAATGGTCAAAGAATACAATACCTTCTGGTCAGCTGAGAGACGGGAAAAAGCAAAAAAGCTTAATCTGACCCTGAAACAGGTCTCAATCCTCGCATCCATTGTTGAACAGGAAACTCAGAAAAAGGATGAAAAACCTGTAATTGCCGGAGTTTATCTGAACCGACTGAACAAAGGCTGGCGGTTAGAAGCTGACCCAACCCTGGTCTATGCATCCGACAATTTCAGTATCAACAGAGTACTGAATATCCATAAAGAAATTGATTCTCCATTCAATACCTATAAGAACTTTGGATTACCACCAGGCCCAATTTGCCTCCCTTCCATTTCATCCATTGATGCTGTTTTGAATGCGGATGGACATGATTACATGTACTTCTGTGCCAGGGATGACATGTCAGGCTACCATGTATTTGCCTCAAACTATGCTGAACATCAGCTTAATGCCCGAAGATTTCAGCAAGCATTAAACCGAAGGGGAATCAGAAAATAGTCCAAGGAATATAATTATTATCCCTTAATTTTGGAATAATTCTTTTACCTACATTTGAAACTTGAAAAAATAAAGTCAACTATGAAAAAATCAATTACCTTATTTGCAGTACTAGCAATTGCAATTAATTTTTCAGCTAATAGTCAGACTACCCGGATGATTATGGTTGAAGAATTTACCAATGCATCCTGTCCGCCTTGTGCTACGTACAATCCAGGCTTTAATGCAATACTTAATGCAAACTCAACCAATGTGGTTGCTGTAAAATATCAAGTCAACTGGCCGGGAGTTGACCCAATGAATGCTCATAATCCAACTGAGGTTGCATCAATGGTCTCACTGTATGGAGTAAACGGAGTGCCAGATGCAGTTATAGATGGAAATGTCTGGCATAATAACCCGGGGAACTTTAATCAGTCTGTTATTAATAACCGGGCTTCAGTTCCTTCACCTTTTTCAATTTCACTTAGCCATAGCTTTAATAACGATTACAGCGAGATCAACGTATCCGGTGTAGTAACTGCTGCACAATCCTTTTCGACTGGTACAATTTTACGAGTGGCCGTAATAGAAAGAGATATCCATTTCTGTTCCCCTCCGGGAACTAATGGTGAAACCCATTTTGAAGGTGTTATGAAAAAGATGCTTCCTAATCAAGCAGGAACAACCATGCCTGCAACCTGGACCAACGGACAGACAGAACCATTCAATTTTACCTGGTCACTTGCCAATGTTTATGATAAAACCAGCCTCGCTGTAGTTGCCTGGATTTTGAATCCTTCAACTAAAGAAGTGCATCAGGCTGCTTACAGTGCACCTTTGGGAATTCCTGATGATGCCCGGATAACCTGTATGGGAATTTCAGGAATTGGTACGGTAAATTGCAACACTTCAATTAATCCAAGTTTTGAAGTTAAAAATAATGGCCTGAATACACTGTCATCACTTAATATTTCATACGCTTTAAATGGTGGAACTCCTAATATAAGTTCTTGGAGCGGCAGCCTTGCTCCGGGAGCAACAACTATCGTAAGTTTACCATCTATTGCATTAACTGTTGGCTCAAACACCCTGGCTGTTAACATTTTAGATCCTAACGGGACTACAGATTTTAATACCTATTATGATAATGCTTCAAGAACATTTTCGGTAGTGCCACCGACCGGTGCTGCAATTCCGCTGGTTCAGGATTTTACAGCCTTAGTATTCCCTCCAGCCGGTTGGTTTGTTGATAATCCTGATCATGGGATTACCTGGATTAGAAGCAATGCCGGATTTCAAAATGTAGGTTCAGCTAGAATAGGATTTTACAATATCTCAAGTGGGAACATTGATGACATGTGGCTGGAAGCGCAGGACTTCACAGGTCAGACTGCTATTAATCTTGATTTTGATGTTGCCTATGCTCAGTATTCTGCTTCCTATAATGACCGGATTCAGGTTCAGGTATCAACCGATTGCGGAGCGAATTGGGCAACTGTATGGAATAAAGCTGGTTCAGCATTAGCTACCGTACCGCCACAAACCGGAGCCTTTACACCAAATTCCCCGGCTCAGTGGCGACACGAGACTGTAAGTCTGAACAACTTTATTGGCCAACCATTGGTCTTCATCCGGTTCAGAGCCATTTCCGCATATGGAAATAATGCTTACTAGATAACATTAATGTTGCAACTCCTACAAGTGTGAATACAAGTGATCTCAGCCAGAGTATTAGTTTGTATCCAACCCTAAGTTCGGGAAGTTTTAATTTGAAAGTAAACTTTGAAAAGTCTTCTGAACTTCGTGTTGAAGTATTTAATTTAACCGGTCAGGAAGTAGCTTCCTTTAATGAAGGAAAAGTAATAAGCAACATTTTCCACTATGATCTAAACAATCTTGCGGAAGGACTTTATACGGTCAGGATAATAGCCGGTGCTGGAACTACAGTCAGACAGCTGCAAATAATAAAATAACAAACTGCTCTTTTTGAGTCATCCCCCTTCTTACCCGAAGGGGGATTTTTGTTCATAAAATAATCTCCATTATTTTATTATCGGAAAGAAGAGATTTTTAGCTTTGTATAAAATTAAACTCAAACTGCTTATGAAAAAGTCCTTACTCCTGGCATTCGTACTGATTACAATTGGTGCACAAGCTCAAATTACAATTACACAAAGCTCATTCCCTGCTGTAGGTTCAACCTGGGTTCAGAAGAGCGATAACCGCCTGGGTGTTCATACTATTACTGCTCCATCTTCATCAGCTCAGACCTGGAATTATTCTAATGCGTTTGTGGTTGATGATACTTTGATCACATCCTATATTGCTGCCTCATCAACTCCTTACAGCAGCAGCTTCCCGCAAGCTTCGTTGGCTATTGCTGACACTGCAGGAAATGCTTATATTTATTTTAAAGGCAATTCTACTGGTTTTTATATTGATGGCATGTATGATGGTTCCGGATCACTCCCCGATTCAATAATTGATTATAATCCTGATCAGCTATTAATGCCTACTCCATTTACTTATGGTAATTCCCGAATTAATCATGCGAGGATAGAATACATTATGACCGGACCTCCTGATATGAAATTTGTGATGACTTTTATCAATAACTTTGATTGTGATGCTTTTGGCACATTAAGTACACCTTCAGTTACAAATCAACAGGTCATCAGAATAAAGCATCTGCTTTATACTGTTGACACCACCTATATCGATGCCACCGGCACAGGTACATTCACTTATTTGTCTTCAAACCCTCCTTCTGATTCAAGTATTACTTATACGTTTGCCAGCAATTCCTTTTTTTCAATTCCCATGACCATTTCTGCTGACGGTGGGGCACCCACTGTGTCAACCAGTGCCAGCTACCTGTTTGCAGTTTTAAATTCTATACCTGAGAATGGACAAAATGCAGTTAAACAAAAACCTTATCCGAATCCGGTATTTAATGGCATTTTAAATTTCCGGTTTGAAAAACCGGGAGCTTCATTACTGAAAATAACAGACCTTGCCGGCAAACAGGTTTATTCTACTGTTGTAACTGATCTGAGTTCACTTACAGTAAATTTCGGAAGCTTGGCCTCCGGTGCTTATCTTTATCAGGTATTTAAAGCAGATGGATCCATTTACGATACAGGAAAAATCATCAATTCCTCTGTGAGGTAAAGCTTTAAACTTCTTAAAAAGGATTCAGCAATTTGTTAATTGCTGAATCCTTTTTTATGTGGTATTTGAAGAAAGAGCTAGTAAAGCAAAGCCATATGCAGTATTTGGCTAATTTAAATATAATGGTTAGGTTTGTCAACATAATTAAAAAACTAAATTCTATGAAAAAAACTTTACTTCCTTTTTTATTCTCACTTTCTGCAGGTGTTCACGCACAGATTACCGTAACATCAGGTACATTTCCTGTTGCCGGTGAAAACTGGGCTGCTTATACTGACCACCGTTCAGGAGTTCATTCCATAACACCGGCATCTCCCTCAGCTCAGAACTGGAACTATGTGAATGCCTTTGTTGTAGATGATACTACTTATGTTAACTTCCTGGCTGCCTCCGGAACTCCTTATGCCTCCAGTTTTCCACAATCTTCTGTTGCTATAACAAACAGTGCTCAGGATTATTATATGTTCTTTAAAGGAATTGCAAGCGGGTTCTATACTGATGGCGTTTATGATGATCCGGGGCCCTTGCCGTTGAATGCGTGGGATTACAATCCTGATCAGCTAATTGTTCCGACTCCTTTTACTTATGGGAATACCAGGAATAATATTGCCCGTCTTGAAGTGATTGATCAGCAAGGATCTTTCAGTATAAAGATTACACTTACGTTTGTTCAGTCTTTTATTGCTGATTCTTATGGTACAATCAGTACACCTGCAGTATCCAATCAACCCGTTATCCGGGTTAAGTCACTGAGCTTCTCTATAGACTCGACTTTCATCGACTCAACCGGATCAGGAACTTTTACTTATTTTAGTTCGAACCCTCCTGATGATTCCACTATAGTTTATATGTTTCTGAGAAATACTACTCTACCAATTGTAATGGTAATTGAAGCAGATGGTGATACTCCAATGATTTCTGAGAAAGCCAGATATATAGATGTAGGGACAACAGGTATTTCAGAAAATGAGAGTTCATTCCGTCATATAAAACCTTACCCCAACCCTGTTTCAAATGGTGTCTTGAATTTCAGATTTGAGCATGCTGGTGCTGCCCTTCTTAAGCTAACGGATTTAAGCGGTAAAACTGTCTATTCAACTCCTGTTACAGGCTTAGGATCACTATCGGTAGATCTTAACCATTTAGTTAATGGAATTTATATTTATCAGATTTATAAGACTGATGGCTCTCTTTATGACACAGGTAAGGTAGTCATTGCAGGAGCCCGGTAATATTAAACTTTAAAATTTTTGTTAAAAAGGTTCAGCTTATTTTAAACTGAACCTTTTATTTCTATTCATTGCTAACCCGTAATCCATTATTAAGATTAAGTGGAGCCGGTGGGATTTGAACCCACGTCCAGTCAAGGAAAAGACAGGCTTTCTACATACTTAGTGTTTACTTGATTTTCGGGCAAATGTGAGGCGAAACACTTACCATCATCTGCCTTATTCCGTTGTTTTCTTACCTTCAGGTACGGACACCCATCAGGCCAGCTTTCATTTCCGATGCTCTTAACCCTGCCTTTGAAAGCATTAAAGCAGGAAGAACAGCTTGTTTTACTGCGATGCAGCAAAATCAGGCTATCTCACTGAGTGAGATTAAGCCGCAAGCGAATAATTCGTTTCGCCATTTAGACGATTGAGAGTTGCGATTAACGGGACTACTCACAACGCCCGGTATGCTTACCTATCCGTTGCACATGCTGTCGAATCCTGTCGGCCCCGGATAATTTATAATGAAGAACGTTCACAAAAATAAGGATTACCAAACGTAGTTCAGATGAACATCTATGCAACGGATAGTTTTGGTTTAAGAAACCGGCCAGTCAGGCTTTCCTTGCATTGAATAAGGTCCTCAGGTGTTCCTTCAAAGACTATCCGTCCGCCTTCATCTCCTCCGTCAGGTCCAAGATCTATTATCCAGTCAGCCGATTTTATGATTTCAGGATTATGCTCAATCACAATAATTGAATTCCCGTTGTGAATCAAGGCCTGGAAAGCAATCATTAGTTTATTGATATCATGGAAATGAAGGCCTGTTGTTGGTTCATCGAAAATGAATAATGACCCCTTTGAAGCAGCTCCTTTTGAGATAAAGGACGCAAGTTTGATTCGCTGTGCTTCACCTCCACTCAATGAATTCGAAGCCTGGCCTAAAGTCAGGTAATTAAGCCCTACATTCATAAGAGGTGTCAGCTTTTGGATAATTTTTTGTTCATGATGAAAGAATTTTGTTTTTGGCCCGCTGTTAAAAAACTGAATTGCATCCTCCACCGTCATACTCAATACATCATATACCGACTTGTCCTTATAGGTACATAAAAGAATATCTTCTTTAAATCTTTTACCGTTACAGGTTTCGCATTTCAGTTTAATATCAGCCATAAACTGCATCTCGATAGTAATTTCACCCTCACCTTCACACTCATCACATCTTCCTCCGGCTATATTAAAAGAAAAATGGGAGGGCTTAAATCCTCTTGCCAATGCACACGGAGTTTCAGCAAACAGATTCCTAATCTCATCATACGCCTTAATATAAGTTACCGGATTTGACCTTGATGATTTACCGATTGGATTCTGATCCACAAGTTCAACCGACTCCAATAGCCGGATATCTCCTTCAAGCCTGCTTAAATTCCTGGATACGTCACTGTAACCTCCAAGAGCTTTTTGAATTGCCGGATATAACACTTTCTTAACCAGTGAAGTTTTCCCGCTTCCGCTAACTCCAGTTACAGCTGTGATGATTCCTAACGGAAATTTGACATCTAATCCCTTTAAGTTATTTTCAAAAGCACCCTTTATAAAAATAAAATTTTTCCAGGGTCTTCTCCTGGAGGGTAAGGGTACCTTAAGTTGCCCGTTAATATATCCGGCTGTAAGTGTATCGCTGTCCTTCATTGCATCAATTTCTCCCTGAAAAACGATTCTGCCACCTTCTGTACCGGCTTCTGGTCCTATGTCAATGATTTCATCTGAAGAGCGCATAATTTCTTCATCATGCTCAACAACAACTAACGTATTTCCGGCCTTCTGAAGAGATTTTAAAACAGAAATTAATCTTTGTGTATCCCGCGGGTGCAAACCGATACTGGGTTCATCCAAAATATACATACTCCCAACAAGGCTGCTGCCTAAAGCTGTTGCAAGATTAATCCGCTGGGATTCTCCTCCTGAAAGTGAATTACTCAACCTGTTCAATGTCAGGTAACCAATCCCTACATCATTTAAATAGGTTAACCTGTTCTTAATTTCAGTCAAAATTCTTCCGGCAACTATTGTATCAGATGCATTCAAACTCAGTTTCTCAAAAAAATCAAAAAGATCTTTTATTTCCATCATTACCAGTTCACTGATTGACTTACCTGAAATTTTAACATAAGCAGCATCTTTTCTTAGTCGTGTTCCCTTGCACTCCGGACAGAGTGTTTTTCCCCGATAACGGGATAACAATACCCTGTACTGAATCTTATAGCTTTGTTCTTCAACATGCTTAAAAAAGTCATTCAATCCCTTGAAATACTTATTCCCTTCCCATAAAAGTTTTCTTTCATATTCATTGAGCTCAAAAAAGGGACGATGAATCGGGAAATCGAACCTGTGTGCATTCTTAATTAATAGGTTATTCCATTCCTTCATTTTCTCACCCCGCCAGGGAGCAATCACACCTTCATAAACAGAAAGTGTTTTATCAGGAAAAACCAGATCCTGATCAAGACCAATCACATTTCCAAATCCTTCACAAGTTTTACAGGCACCGTAAGGATTGTTAAAACTAAAAAGATTAACCGAGGGCTCTTCAAAAACAATTCCATCTGCTTCAAAGCGGTTACTAAAATCCTTCATGAAAGACTTCTCAGGTGTAGTTACTAAAATCCTGCAGGAATAAGAACCTTCCGTAAATGCGGAATCTACCGAATCGGCAACTCTGGAATAATATTCGGGATAGTCATCCTTTTTAATAATAATCCGGTCCACAAGAACAAACATTTCCTGGCAGTTTTTAAATAGTAACTGTCCTTTGTCAATTTGATTTTCCAGTTCATTTATTTTAATAATTTGATCTTGAAAAACAACCCTGCTAAATCCTTTTTGGGTCAGCATATCCAGAATCTCATTTAACCCTCGGTTTCCATAATGAATTACGGGATAAAGTATATTAGCAACCGAATCAAGCGGTAGCGATATAATATAGTAAACTACATCTTTTGTAGTGTCCTTTCTAACTTCCTGGCCACTAAGTGGGGAAAATGTTTTCCCAATCCGGGAAAAGAGTAATTTAAGATAATCATATATCTCCGTTGAAGTTCCAACGGTTGAGCGTGGATTCCTGGAATTGACTCGTTGCTCAATCGCAATTGCCGGTGATATTCCTTTTATGTATTCCACTTCAGGCTTCTCCATTTTACCGGCAAACTGTCTGATATATGCACTCAGGCTTTCAACATACCTGCGCTGCCCTTCGGCATACAGGGTATCAAAGGCAAGTGAGGACTTACCGCTACCACTTAACCCGGTAATGACTGTAAAACTGTTCCGTGCAATTGCTACATCAATTTTTTTCAGATTATGAACAGCTGCTCCTTTAATTAAAATATATTTTCGGGGATCGAGTGTCTCAATAGTATCCTTTACCATAATAATTCCTGCCTTCGCCACAAAGGTATTAATAGAATGAACTGCGGCTTGATGATTGATTGATTATAAGGTATAAACTTAGAAAAAACCAAATACCAACAATGAGAACACCGTTAATGCTATTAAGTTTAGGATATGTTGCCCTGGCTTGTTTAAGTAGTTGCAACAAAGATGAAGATGAGAAAATACTGAATCATTCATTGAATGCAGCTTTTAATTATCAGGCTGGGAAGCTCGTTGCTCCTGTTGAAGTTACCTTTACAAATCAATCGGAATATGCCGAATCCTATAGCTGGAATTTTGGAGATGGCTCCGGGAGCATAGAAAAAGATCCAAAGCATATCTATCAGCAAGAGGGAACATTTAAGGTTACCTTAACAGCCTATTCGGGAGGGAATCAGGTTGAGGTTAGTGATTATATTGAAATAAAGAATCCCTACACTAAATGTATATTGACCGGTTACATACTGGATGAGCTACCGCTTAAAAAGTTAAACGGCCAGTCATGGGATAGTATTACAGGCCCAGATTTGTTATTCAGGATTCATGTTAAGGGGAATCCGGTACCATTATTCTGTAACGGGCCAAGTCCGGATTTCAGCTTATCAACTCTCCCTTTTATTCAGAATGGAATTCATTTTACTTTCCCTGATTTGAAGGCATCGTATGATGTTTTGGTCTATGATGACGACTCTCCTGATAATCCTGAATTTATGGGTGGCTACTATTTCAGTATGCGTGATGCAACGGGAAGTTCAAAGCATTATCCCGATACGATGTTATTGTACCAAAACGGATTCCAAACAAAAATCAGACTGATACTTAATTGGGGATACTAACTATCTGAAGTTAAGGCTCGACTTGACATTTTTTCACAAGCTCCAACGATAATTTAAATATAACAGTAACTCCAACTTTAAGGGTTGCCAAGACTACTCTATTACAAACACGATTACCCTGCTACAATACAAAACAAGAAAGCTGCCCTTTTGAGGCAGCCTTCTTAGCTATATAAAATATGAACTTACTGAACAACAAACTTAGAAGTACTTACAGCACCTTCAGCGTTAATGCTCAGCAAATACATGCCTTTAGATAAATTTTTCACACTATGGCTGAAAGAAAAAATTCCGGTACCGGCAGTACTGATATTGTCCTGATAAACTTTCTTACCGGTTATATCTGAAATAATTAACTGAACCCGGTCAGCTGTTCCGGCAGTTATCGTAATGTTTAACAAATCAGAAACCGGATTTGGAGATACCGTTACAACCGGTGGCTGTTGTTGAATTTCCTTAATTCCAACAATAGAAGTCACAGGAATACAATCATGCATAATATCATTACTTGAGAAAGGATGAAATGCCTGGTTACTATTTGGTGGTTGCACTGCAATTCCGGGTAAGCCGTCCATTTGGTAAACGAGATCAACACATCCGTTTATATCACGAGCTAAAGAGCCGAAAACAGCTTCATCAAATTCACTTCCTGCAACTTGAATGGGATCACTCCAGGTGACTCCATTATCTGTTGAACCAATCATCCAGATGTTCCGATAGCTATAATCAGCACCAGTGGTGCCGGTTGTTGAGTTCTCTAACGGTGCAGCAAAAGAAACGATAATTGTGCCACTGGCATCAATTGCAGCATAGGGTTGAGAGCACTGACCGCCATTACCATAACGTGGAACATAATTTGGAGCAAAAGTTAGTTGCCCATCACCATCCACATCAGGGGTTTGGGCAATCACAACAGGTTGTGCTGAACCCATTGATTCATTCCAGTACAACAATGCATCTGTTGACAGAAACAATCCCAATTGTGAAGGAATATCTAAATCAAGAACATAAAGCGCACCTGCCCAGCAATGAACCATACCGTTGTTATCAATCAGAATGGCCATTTTATGATCGGTAGTTAAAACCGTATCTGCAACACCATCGCCATCAACATCAGTCATATTATTTACATCATCATATTTCACAAACGGGAAATCCATAATTACAGTTTTTGTCCAGGTGTCGCCATTATCATGTGAAATCCATACCGCCCAGTCATCTGTAACCTGACCATGAACAAAAGCAACTGTATTGCCTTTTGAGGCGATTGTATAAGAATCACCACTCCATCCCGATGTATTGGTACTATCCACGCCATCCGGTATCTTATTTGTAATATCCCAGGTTTGTCCATTATCGAGTGAACGTTGATAAATAGGACAGCCGTCCAATCCATTAAAAACAGCACCTGCATTAGGAGTAGGCAATGTAATCATTCATGCATGTACTGAGTTGCCATCTGGTCCACCGGCTGCAAGTGATCCCCATAAAACTTCTGGTGGCCCAACGGATGGCAGAGAACTGTTAGTCCATGAACTGCCCCCGGCAGGTGAGCTCTCCATATTTAATGGTGCACCGGAAATATGAGATATAATATGTTCAGTACCTGCTGCTGTTCTAGCAAGGCTGGGCCATCCGGTCTTTACACTTTCAAGTCTTGAAGATGGAGGGGTTCCCCATGAACCGGCACTGGGTTTATAGTTATATCCGCTACCTCGGTCTGCTGCTGCTAAATCTCCAGAAAAACTCATTGTCCAGGTTGCTGAAACATCACCGTTGTATTGAATTACCCGGTTACCCATTGATGCATTGCTCTGCAAATCATAAGTTGTATTCCCGATTGAATTTGCCATAAAAGCTGATGAGGGAATCCTGTGATTTGCAATCACTGTTTCATTAACCGGAGCAAGTGGAAACTCGTTTCCGGATACATTGGTTTTAATCATTGGAACGGGCATATATGCCTTTTCAGTTCCAACAATAGGCTTGGACTGAAGCCTTAGCTGAGCCTGTACAGTAAAAATTGTACCGACTGATAAAATTGTTAGTAATAATCTTTTCATGATTTTATTTAGATCTTTTAAATTTAGAGTGCTAATATAATAAAATACCAGTATTAACTCTGATATTCCTGATATTCACCAGCTTGCCCGGATTGAAATACCCTTATCCTGCAATTACGGAAATTTCAACATTTACATCCTTAGGTAACCGAGATACTTCAATTGTTTCCCTGGCAGGGAAATTTGTTTCAAAATAGCTCCCATACACCTCATTCACAATTCCAAAATCATTCATGTTTTTTAAAAAAATTGTTGTCTTGACGATATTCTTAATGTCCAATCCTGCTTCTTTCAGGATAGCACTGATGTTTTTCATTACCTGATGTGTCTCATCCCCGATATTGGTATTAATCAACTGACCGGTTTCCGCGTTTATGGCTATTTGTCCTGAAACAAAAAGAACATTTTTCATCTTGATCGCCTGACTGTACGGCCCGATTGGTTCAGGTGCGTGTTTAGTATTAATGACAATTTTACTCATAATTTATTTGATTTAATTTATTTGATGTTACAATTATCAGACTTTTAAAGAAGTTGTTTTTTGTTTTGACCTGATTCTGTATTGATAGTAATTACAGTAAGCACGGAGACCACATTCATGACATCTCGGGTTTCGGGCTGTGCAAATATATCTTCCATGAAGGATCAGCCAATGGTGTGCTTTTGGGATCAGTTTTTCAGGAATATGCTTTATCAGTTGTTTTTCCACTTCAAGGGGTGTCTTTGCTTTTCGTACTAATCCGATCCGTTGTGAGACTCTGAATACATGTGTATCAACTGCCATCGCTGATTTGTTGTAAATAACAGAAGCAATTACATTCGCAGTTTTTCTGCCAACTCCCGGCAATCTCAAAAGTTGTTCAACGGTAGCAGGAACAATACAATTGAACTCTTCTACCAGCATTCGTGACATCAAAGCCAGATGTTTTGCTTTATTATTCGGGTAGCTAATACTCTTTATAAATGGAAAAATATCATCTGCCGAAACGGAAGCCATAGACCGTGCATCCGGAAATGCTTCAAACAAACCGGCAGTAACCATATTCACCCGTTTATCTGTACACTGAGCTGAAAGAATGACTGCAACTAGCAATTGAAAAGGCGTATCGTACCGAAGTTCCGTTTCCGGAAACGGCATACTTTCCTCAAAAAATGATAAAACCCGTGCATAACGTTCTTTAATCGTCATGCTGTAAAAGTAACACAGGTGCTTCTGTTATTCTTTTTCAGCGATAAGTGACCGTGAATAATTCAGAAGTTCCTCCAAACAATGCCGGGATGGCCTTTCCAACAGTTCATTTAACATTCTGTCAGAATGTTTAATTAACTCAAAGCAGTTTCTCACTTCCGGGTCAGAGTCTATACCCTTCTGGATCAGGACACTTTCAGTTAACTGGGTTTCATTGTAATAATAGAGGATTAAATCAATTTGAGTAATCTTTTGATACATAGGCACATTTTAACTTTTTCATACTGGCAAAACGCAGATAAAACCCAAATATTGTTCTGTTTCAGAAATCTTTGAGCCGGTTTACAAAATCTAAAACCAGTCTGAAAATATCTGAATAAGCCGCCAGCGATAAAGTTTCAGGACGATCCCGGATATCATGATAATAGCTTACCCCTCCTAATGTATAAATAAAAAAACCCGGTACTCCCTTCTCTGTAAACCAATACTGATCACTGTTTCTTGCCTTTCCCCGTTTCTGAAGGGAAACAACATATTTACTATCAGTATTAATGCTATCCATCAAAGAATAATAGTTCCTGAAGTAATCGCCATTCACCACCATCAGACCATCTTCACCAGTACCTAAGATATCAAAATTAAGCAGAAATTTAATTTGTTTCAGCGGAAAGGACGGATTTTTAACAAAGTACTCACTGCCTATGAGCCCTGCTTCTTCAGCCGAAAAAGCAATAAAAACCATACTGTAGGGAGAAGGTTTTTCAGAATAATGCTTTGCCAGGTTCAGTAAAAAACTCACCCCACTTGCATTATCATTAGCACCTGGAAAAATTGTTTCCTTACCCATCATCCCCAGGTGATCATAGTGAGCTGTAAAAACAATAAATGAATCCGGTTTTTCAGTTCCGGGGATAAGCCCGATTACATTTTGGGTATGATATTTCTTTCTCAATTTTGAATCTATACGAATTGAAATTTCTCCTGGTTTTTCTGGCAAAGATGTTCGCAGCACTCTTACAACAGGATGTTTATTTTGTTTTCTGGCAACAGACCAGGTAAGTTTATTGTCTTCAATCATGATTACTCCTTTAGCTCCGGCTGGCCGGCTCATCCATAAATCCATTGCTGCTTGTTCATCTTTTGAACTTACCTCACTTTTATCTACCAGAAGAAACTTCCTTTTTAATAAATCTTTTTTCCCACGAATTGAAGTAGATGCTACCCTGAAAACACCATATTTACCTTTACCCTTGCCAGAGGATGGTTCAACCAGAAAATCAATTCCCGGATGAAGAGTCTTTTGATTGATCTGTAAAAAAATCTTTTTGGGAAAAGTATTAATGGACATGTTAAAACATTGAAAGTAATTCTTGCCAACTGGTCTTAAACCAAATTCTTCAAACCGGTCTCTGATATAAAGCGCTGCTTTATACTCTCCTTTATTAACATATCCTCTACCGGCCATGGAGGGAGAACATAATGTATCAATAATCTGACGGGTAAAGGTTAAATCCTGAGAGAAGCAGGGCCTGACCAATAGTAATAAAAAGACCCTCAGGGCTAAATTTCGATTCATGGAAGCGAATTTCGGATTTCTTATCCTTATTACTTCAATAGTAAACTTTTTTTTTGAGCACCTGTTATCAGTTAGTTATCTTAAATTTGTAGCTTCAGAAACACTGCGAACATTAAATTTGAGACTTGGTAATGAATAATAAGGAACAAGAATATCCGCTGCTCTCATCAATATCTATTCCCGAAGATTTAAGAAAACTTCCTAAGGAACAATTGCGCCAGGTTTGTACTGAACTGAGAAATTTTATTATTGATACTGTTTCTCTCCATGGTGGTCATTTTGCTGCCAGTCTTGGAGTGGTTGAATTGACGGTTGCCCTGCATTATGTTTTTAAGACTCCTGAAGACCAGTTGGTCTGGGATGTTGGTCATCAGGCTTATGGACATAAGATTCTTACCGGCAGAAAAGCTGTTTTCCATACTAACCGGATTTATAAAGGGATCAGTGGTTTCCCAAAAAGATCAGAAAGTAAATATGACACGTTCGGTGTAGGTCATTCTTCGACTTCAATATCAGCAGCACTTGGAATGTCAATTGCCTCCAAACTAAAAGGTGATATCTCAAAACAACATATTGCTGTAATCGGAGATGGTGCTATGACAGCAGGTCTTGCATTTGAAGCATTAAACCATGGTGGAGTTGCAAACTCAAATCTGCTTGTTATTCTTAATGATAACTGTATGAGCATTGAACCGAATGTTGGTGCTCTAAAAGAATACCTGACAGATATCACTACCTCCTCAACTTATAATAAAGTTAAAGACGAAGTCTGGAATCTATTGGGAAAAATCAGCAAATTCGGTCCTAATGCTCAATCCATTGTTCAGAAGCTTGAGAATGGTCTGAAGTCTGTTCTTCTTAAGCAAAGCAATTTTTTTGAATCACTCCGCTTCCGCTACTTTGGACCGGTAGATGGACATGATGTCAATCGCCTGGTGGAAGTTCTGGATGATTTAAAAAGAATTCCTGGGCCCAAAATCCTTCATTGTCTTACTGTCAAAGGAAAAGGTTATGAAAAAGCCGAAAAAGATCAGACCAAATGGCATGCTCCCGGGCTGTTTGATAAAATCACTGGGGAGATTTTAAGTACACCATCCAAGACACCGCAGCCACCAAAATACCAGGAAGTATTCGGTCATACAATTGTTGAACTGGCAAGAAAGAACAACAAAATAGTAGGCATAACACCGGCAATGATCTCAGGCTGCTCACTTGATATAATGATGAAAGAAATTCCAGACCGTGCTTTTGATGTGGGAATCGCTGAACAACATGCTGTTACTTTTTCTGCTGGTTTGGCTACTCAGGGTCTTATCCCATTCTGCAACATTTATTCGAGTTTTATGCAGCGGGGATATGATCAGGTTATCCATGATGTTGCGCTTCAGAACCTGCATGTTATTTTCTGTCTTGACCGGGGGGGCCTGGCAGGAGCAGACGGGCCTACACATCATGGTGCTTTTGATTATGCATACCTGCGTTGTATTCCGAATATGATAGTCAGTGCTCCAATGAATGAAGAAGAGTTGCGGAACCTGATGTATTCAGCCCAGCTCCGTGAACGAAGTCCTTTCAGTATCCGGTATCCGAGGGGTAGCGGAGTGATGGTTGACTGGAAGAAGCCCTTTAAAGAAATAACAATCGGAACCGGCAGGGTAATTCGTGAAGGTGAAGATACTGCCATACTCACGATCGGCCATCCCGGTAATTTTGCAGTAAAAGCTTGTGATGAATTAAGAAAAGAAGGCATATTCCCTGCCCATTTTGACATGCGTTTTGTAAAACCACTAGATGAAGATTTACTCCATCAGATTTTTCAGAAATACAGGAAAATAATCACGGTTGAAGACGGTTGCCTGAAAGGAGGATTTGGCAGTGCAATTCTGGAGTTTGCAGCTGACCACAAGTGTCAATCAACCATAGTAAGGCTTGGAATTCCTGACCGGTTTATTGAGCATGGAGAGCAAAGGGAATTGTACCGGGAGTGTAATTATGATGCGGTAGCAATTAAGGATGCTGTACGTCAGCTATATGAAGCTCCTGTCTTACATCCTGTTTAAAAATTTTGAATTACCTCTCTTGTATTTTTTGAAATAAATAGTATTTTAGCACATATTTAAAACCAACGTAAATGAAAAACAAATTAACACCCTCTTCTCTCATTTTACTATTATTATCGTTTATTCCTACCTTGATTTTTGCACAAAATCAGGATATGCAACAAAAGCAAGTTGCTGCACAGCAGTTTTTAGAAGGAAAGCAGTTTAGCTTATTAATCCATGCAGAAAACCAGGGGCAAGCTATTAAGGATTTCATACGCTTTGAGAATGGCAGTTTTGAAACAAAAGATGGCAAAAGTTCAAGTGCAGAAGTGTCAAGGTTTGCTGCATGGCAGGAAGCCGATGGAACCATTAACTTTCAGGCGGTTATTGGAACACCTGAAGGATTAAAATCTTATATCGGTACAATCAAAGGTGAAAACATTACCGGGAAGTACAGTCTTCAGCCAGCCAATGAATCTGCTGTCTCATTTGTTTTGAACGGAGTACTTAATAAATCAAATAGTGAAACGGTTAAGTAAGCGTTTCCTTAAGTAACAACCAAAAGCCTCATCAGCCAAATGAGGCTTTTTTTATTCCTGTTGTTCAGAGTAAGGCTTTTTTGACAGAACTTTCTTTATTATTTCAAAGGCTTTCTGATCACCAGGAAAGGTGAATAACTGTGCCTCTATGTTACAAACAGGAATCCAGCTCAAATAAAAATAATCTTCCTTCCTTCCCAAAGGCTGTTTAAACAATGACTTAGATATTGTCTCATTTGAATCAACTAAGTAATAAATACTGATTATTTGCTTTTGCTTTTCAAAAGCAGAAGGAATAAAAAAGTCTGTTGTATAAAGATGAGATTTAACTTCAATTGTAATATTAAGTTCTTCCTTAAATTCCCGGACAACTGCTTCTTTAGTCCCTTCCCCAAACTGAAGGCCTCCTCCGGGAAATTTAATCATGTTCGTTCTAAAGAAATATTCATGACTGACTAATAGATTGTTTTCCTTGATAAGAATGCCATAAACACGGATATTAAACGGATAACTCATAAATTGTTAGTTTTTGTAAGTTATGGCAAATTTCTGCAAATAAGCATCCATATACGAACTAAATTAGGAAACCATGCGACTAATGGATCTTAAATGATGAAAACTTTGATTATTGGAAGAACATTTCTGATTATTTGTTTATCTGTATTTCTATCTTGTAGTAAAGAAAAGGACACGATAACTCCGGAACAGAATCAACCTCCGACACAGAATAATAATCAATTACCAGGTTCATTTACTCAAAGAGCCTTGCTGGAGACTTTTACCGGTACCTGGTGCTCAACCTGTCCTGAATCTGATTATAAACGTGATCAGGTTACCAATACCTATCCTGGCCGGGTCATTAGTGTAACCATTCATACTAACGACAGCATGGCAAGCCCTTCCTATCCCTGGTATTTTTCCACGCTGGGTGTTGGGATCCCGTCAGGAATGATCAGCCGCCTACCTTCTTTAGGAAATGTAGTTTTGAATTCAAATCAATGGATGAGTAATGCAACAGCTGCTCTGAACCGAATTGCGAACTGCGGGCTATCTATCAGCTCTTCTATATCAGGCTTAAATGCCACAATTGAGGTAAAAACCGGCTTTATTGCTGATCTCTCATCTGCTTTAACACTTAGTATATATCTTGTAGAAGATAAGATTATTAAAAGCGGACCAGGATGGAATCAGTCAAATGGATTTAACACCTCACCGGGAAGTTTATTTTACAACCAGGGGAATCCTATCAATAATTATCAGCACGACAGAGTAGTCAGAAAAATTTTGACAGCAACCGGTGGTGATGTTATTCCATCGTCCTATACTATTAAAAACGGAATTTACACCAAAACATTTAACACTTCAATAAACGGATTCAATTCGGCTAATACATTCATAGTTGCCTTTATTACTAAAACAGGCAACACAGCTTCATCTTATGAAGTTTTGAATGTTCAGACAGTAAAACTAGGTCAGGCTGTTTCATGGAATTAGCCAGCTAACAAGTAAAAAGAAAATATCTTTACCGTTAGCATGAGCTGCGGTATATGCAATTACCTCATTGGCGCACTCAGTTATTAATGGGTGCAGGATTTCTTCTTTTTGCTGCCTCCTGTATAAAAGCAGCAATCGTTCCTATTACCTGGGATGAATCATTTACTTATTTTAATTTTTTAAAGACCAGTAATATGTTTCCCGGCAGTGGTGCAGGAATGGCTGCTAATAATCATTTTCTGAACACATTGCTCAGTTCAGTATGCTATCAACTTTTTGGAAGTTCAGAGCTGTCATTACGGGCTGCTAATCTTTTCTTCTATGGTATTTATTTAGCCTTTAGCATTTGGTTTGCTTTGCGATGCAAGGATTTTATCTTAGCTCTACTCATATTTGCCCTTCTTAACTTAAATCCATACTGGAATGATTTTTTTTCATTATCACGAGGCTATGGATTAGCTCATACCCTGTTATTGGGTTCACTGGTTTTTCTTTATCAATATTACAACACTAACAAGCCCCGCTTTCTCCGGCTCTACATCATTTTATCCGCTGGGATGCTCTCTGCAGGGTTATGGTTAGTGAGCATAGCTGGCATTCTTTATTTCCTTATTTTTTTATTACTCCCTGTATTGAGGTATATGAAATCTGCCAAGCTTATTAATACGAAAGGGATTCTTGCTGCCTGCTATAGCCAAATCAGGGTAATACCCGGATTCCTGCATCTATCCTATCTTTTATTTCTTCTGCTATGCATAACTTATCTGTCATTATTAGTTCACTACAATGCTTTCCTTTTTGGTGGTAATACCGGATTCCTTTATGATTCACCGGGTTCAATTATCGCTAACTCTATGTACCTAAATCAGAATCTATTTGTTCGTTACAGTTTACTAAGCGGGGTATTGATATTAGGTATCGTTTCACTAATTCAACTGACTAGGGGCATAAAGAAATCAATAACTGATTCTTCGGGTCAAATTACTATGCTTATAATTTTAACAGTTGTTCTCACCTTTCTCTTATCTGTACTTTTAAATCTGATTTTTAATATTCCTTTCCCAAGAGAAAGGACAGCCTTATACCTATATCTCCTACTGGTGTTCTTTATTAGCCTGTCATTCATACAAATCGGGCATCTGCAAAATACTTCTCGAATTCTGATAGTTTGCTATATCTTAATATTAGTCTGGCATTTTTCCTCCGGCTACAAGAAGTTAATCTATTTTGAATGGCAAAAAGATGCCGATACTAAACTCATGGCAGTAGATATTTATAATTTGTATGCTGACAAAGGCCGAAAGTTTAACCTGGTCACAAGTCTTGAATTAGAAATGCCCCTGAAGTATTACCTTGAAAGATACAACAGCGATTCAATTGATATCAGTCCGAAACGAATTAATGCAGAGAATTATAAAACAGCATCCATATTACTGCTGGATGCAGATGATTTCAACAAACTGAATATAGAGAAACCGTTAATGATTAAAAAAAGCTATCCTCATGGAGGCGTTTTGATTATCCAGGAATAACTACCTTGAAATAAAAAATTTAGTGACTACACTTTTTTCCCAATTGGCAATTCTTACAAGATAAATTCCATTCGAGAAATCAGATAAATTCATTTCCCTGTGGTTCACACCTTTATTAAGACCTCTCAGCTGATCATTTAAAATTTCCCTTCCGGAGATATCGGTAATAAGCAACTGGTAATCACCGTCTGCAGGAACTGTAATCAACAAATTCCTTTCAACTACTCTTACATCCATTTGGAAATTTTGTTGACAACCATTAAATCCAATCACCTCAAAATCTGAACTCTTACCGTCAAAGTCTGTTTGCGCAAGCTTATAATAGGTCAATCTGTTTGACTTTGTTTTATCAATAAAATAATAGGAATGCGAAACTGATGTGGTTCCCTGTCCTTCTACCTTCCCCAGAATCTTAAAATCCTTTCCATTATCACTTTTAAGTACTGTGAAATAATCATTATCTCTTTCTGAGGCTGTAACCCACTTAAGGACAGGCATATCATTTTCACAAGCAACTTCAAAACTCAGCAAAGCAACAGGTAGCGGACTTGTAATGGCAGATAAAGCCCACCAGCCGGACATATCCGAAATTCCATTAGCAACTACGCCATTTGCAATATTTGATTGAACACCAGGATAGGGGAAAGTCCATGCAGTAGCTCCAGGGAATCTCCACTTTTGTGCATTAGGTAGACCTGACAGCATCGCAGCTTCGGATGCCAGATAATTAAATTCGTAATTTACTGATGCAGGAGTCATTTTAAAGTTTATATACCAGAACCGGTCAACGGTTTCTACGCTATTGTCAATTCCAGATAGGTCATTGAGATGAGAAACAGTTGGTGGAAAAGGAACATTGTCAGGTAATGGAGTATGGTAGGTAGCGATTGTCACCGTATCGGCTGCTCCAGAAGGGATTGTAATCTTAACCGGGATATAGTTCGAAGGATCAACACCGAATGGAATTATTCTCACTGCTCCACTATTAACAGTACCCATGAACCACCTCACTGCTGCACTTCCGTTACGGGTTTCACTTTTTATATAACCATTGGTTCGGGTAATCCCCAGTGGAGAAGCTGTTTCAATGGTAATTTTTCTCCCGTTCAATGTTGCCGGATTGTTATCCGGATCAAGGTTAAACTCACCTTGAGTAAGAACCAGTTTATATTTTACAAACACACTTAAATCTGCAGCTGGATAAACATAATTTGTTCCGGGAATTCCCTGGTGGTTGATTTCCAGTGCTCCATACTTATGTTGCTGCAAAGTGGCAATACCTACACCTAAACCTGTAACTATCTGATTTGCTGTTCCACAATATTCAATAAAGTTACCTGTAGCAAGGGAGAAATTCAGATTATTACTGGCATTAAAGGCGGCAGTAGTTGCCCCATTATATAATCCATAGATATTTTCGATTTTAATTCTGCTGAAATTAAGTGTCAGAATATTACAAAATGGATATGTACCATTTGAAAAGATCTGATTTGCAGAATGGAGCCACAGAACACCATTTGCATTTATTTTTAACATATCAACAACTGCACTATTGGTATGTGAAGCAAGCTGCATATTACCTGTTACCACTTCAACAGTAACATCTGTTGTTATCAGGTAACGCGTTTGAGTTATATTATGTGTATTCCCAGTTCTTGAGAAATTGGTAGTGCCTCCTGTCCTTGAAAATTCAATAATGCCAAGTAACAATGAATTCCCTGCTCCTGCTGATGTGATCACTCCGCTGCCCCCAATTGAGAAGTTTGGAGACTTAATCGAGATAACATTTTCTGTTGAATTAGGAGCATTATTATCACTGAAACTGATTGTTCCTCCCGTATGTGAAAAATCTCCTGAATTATCATTATCAGCATTTACAATCATTTGAATCACCATATTATTGCTATAAATGATATTCTTGTAAAGTTGGGTTGTTCCACCTGTTTGGCTAAAACCTCCGTTTATACTCAAAGTACCACCTCCATAACCTGATTTTAAAATAAAATCACCATTACTAATTGTTAAGTTCTGCTTAAATTCTCCAATCAGGGTACCAAGTTCAGCTGATAATGTAATTAACCCACCGGTTACAGTAACATTGCCAAAAACAGTCATATTTACCAGGTGACCGTTAGTCTGGTAACCAGAATTTGGAAACACATTAAAATAATTTATTCCGCCCGAGACAGTCATATTTCCGTTAACCACAATTGTCTCAGTCCCTGATGAATGAGTAGAAATAAAACTTCCATTTAATCCTGAAAAAGTAAGGTTTCCACCGATGTTAACGTTTAACATTAATGCATTGATTGCTGTTTGCACATACAATCTACCAATAAAGCAGAATTGATCCGAAACTGAGGTAAAATTAATCTTGCAATTATCTGTAACATTAATAGTTAAGGTCTTTCCTGAAGCTGTATTTCCATTATGAGCGACAAAAAACCCTCCATCATAATCAATACCCTTAAGATTAAACGTTGCTTCTCCTGATGCTATGGTATCAATATTATAAATCCCGTAGAAGTGCCCCCCGTTCATATCAAAAAGTCCTGCTGTACAATTAAAATTTAATATTCCGGCTCCTCTGTATATACCTGTAAATCTGCCTCCGCTTTGGGTATATGTACCTCCAATATTAACATTACACATTCCAGTGCCCAAATCCACATCTGTTAACAATGGAATATATACCAGGCATACCCCTTCACCGTCAGCAGTACCTGAATTTAAAACAGACATGTTACCATTGACGTGAAAATAGGAAGCCCCTTTCCCGTAATTTAGCCTGAAGTAATTTGAATTTGTGGATGAATTAAAGGTATAATTACCTGCCACAATTACCGAATCAACTGCAGTTGAATTATTACTTGCCTGACCAATAAAACTTCCGCCATTGTAAGAAAGATGCCTCCCTACCCGAAGGGTAACAGGCCCCCTGTTATCGGCAAGTTGCAAATTAGCTGCAGGGTCACTGGATATTAGATCTCTTCCAACGTCAAGCAGGGTCTTTCGGGTTGAACCACATGAATCAAGTATGGTTACTGAACAGGGACCTGATAACAGAAAATCGTTATTTACAATTACTGTAGGTGTTCCGCCCGGAGGACTTACAGCAGGATTACCACCGAACAGAACAATCTCGTTACAGGCAGAAACCAAAAAATTGTTGGTTGTAAAATTCATGTTTTGGTTGTTCCCGTCAGAGAATCTTACTTTTGAAGTTGTACCCGATATGCTTGTATTACCTGTTACTGTTATTTCGGTAAGCCCGTTAACCTTAGAGCAATATTCAAAGCTGCCTCCGGAAATAGTAAAATTCCCGTTTACAGTGAGTCGCCCTACTGTGCTCTCATTTAAAGTCCCTAAAATTCCGATAAACTGATGACTCAAGTTAAGGTTACCATTGACAGTCCAGTCAAGAGTTGCATAACAATTCTCTTTAAGTATGGTTGCCAGTGTACTTGAACTATTATCTGTAAAATTACCTGTAATTAATGTCAGATTCCGGTTGGGTCCCTTTTGAAAAATAACATTTGCAGTGCCTGTAATCAGAACCGTTTGCAGCGTTAAAGAAGATGTAGGAGAAGAAGATCCGTCATCCATGCTAATGATGCCGGCTGAAACAGTAAAACTGCCTTTTACACGGTTTGCATTTCCCGGAGGTCCAAATCTTCCACGCTGCTCCCAGGTTGTTGCTGAATTGTAACACAGGACAACATTCCCAAAATCACTTGTCACCCGAGAAGAAGATCCTAAAGGAATGCTTTCATCATCCCAATTCATCATAACAAGTGTACTTGTCGGATTAAAATTTTCAATTCCCTGAGAAAAGACATCCACATTGAGATTATTCAACGGATTGTGGAAGTAATGCGAGTTAGGCCCCATATTAAATGCTTTACCATAGGTCACCATTTCAATCTTCCCATTATTATATAACTTCCCGTTAACCGACAAGTCTCCGTCAAATGAAAGATGAGCTGAAGCAACATTGCTAACTGAAAGAATTCCGTTAATTGTCAGATCATTAACAACCTGGGTTGGATTGCTAACCCAAACTGAATCCTGCGGTCTGATAATTACGTCATTATTAATTGCAGGAACACCAGCCGGACTCCATGTAGCCGGATTATTCCAGTCGCCATTACCATTCGATGTTGAAATTTGGGCAAGCCCATCTGAACTGAATGCAACTATTTGCAAAAAAAGAAAAAACAGAAAGGATTTTTTTTTCATTTTTGTTTCAACAAAAAATCAGATTTCATTGTTACGAGAGAAAAACTGATAAGTTTTAAAGTTCAAAGATAAGTGCTAAAAAGCTGAAATACAACAATCTGTAAAATTTATTCTCAACAACAAAAAATCGTACAAAAGTATTAAATACTTTATTAAAAATAACTGGAAGGGCACAGGTTCAAGCAATCTTTAAAAATTACTAACAACAATGAAGAACCGAGTAAAATCATTAAAACATTTTAAGGGGCAAAACATTGTAATTTCTAAACATGCATGCTAAGGAAATCTCTAACAATTTTAATATGATTTTGATTTAATACATGGAAGGTTATTTTTGTGCGCTCTTAATGAAAACTGGCGAGGTAGCTCAGGTGGTTAGAGCGCAGGATTCATAACCCTGAGGTCGGGGGTTCGATTCCCCCCTTCGCTACTTTCAAATTTCCGTCTATCTTTACATTGAACAAAACAAAAATGATCCGAAAAATACTCACTGCCGGTTTTATGCTGTATTCATTCCTGAATGTGGATGCACAACCTAATTTCCAAATTACTTTTAATGCTGGGACGAGTGCCCTGGCAGGAACCTCTCCAATCTATATGTATGCTGGTGCTGGTGTTGACCAGCCGGGTAATTTCTGGCAATATAATGTCGGGAATATCACAAATCCAGGAACCGGATTGATGACTTCCTTAGGTCAGAATATATGGAGTATTTGTATTGAACCATATTCTTACTTCAGCCAAGGCCCCGGTGGAGCTATTCCCAATGGTTCAACAATATATAATATCAGTATTATTTTTCACAATGCTGATTTTTCAATCCAGGTTGACAAAGATCCAAATAATGCTCCCATCAATCTTGTAATGACCAATAATCCTCCGACTTCAAGCTGGAATATGGTAACAGGTGTCTATCAAAATTGTACACTTAACATCAACGATTTTCAGGTTACTGAGGGAATTCTGTCCAATTATCCGAATCCTGCCAGAACCAACACTGTATTCATATACACTTCCAAGGCTAAGGGTAAAGCAAAAATCAATGTTTTCAACACGCTGGGTAAGAAAGTCTTTGAGCTCAATAGTGAATTAAAAAATCCAGGAACTCATTCGAATGAATGGGATCTCAAGAGTTCATCCGGGAACTTAATTCCTGCTGGAGTCTATTTTTATAACCTTGAAATTAATGGTCAGGTTCTCCAGACTAACCAACTGATTGTTACCGGAAATTAACACTATTTTTTATTCGAAACAATCCTTCTTTGAGGTTCAGGAATTTCACCGTTTTCAATGCTTCTGACAATCAGTTCAATCAGCCTGTCCTCACCATTTGGGTCATATTCAGATTTCAGGGTGGAGCCAAACAATTTGGCCATTGTTTGCCAGAACATGGCCTGGAATGTTCCTCGAAGTTCTTTTACTAAATCATAGCCGGTTGTACCAGTTTCTCTGTCTATTAACTTAATGAGTACCCTACCCTGGTTTACTGTTAACCGTTTTAATTCATCTTCAAATTCATCTTTAAGAATCTTTTCAGATTCTTTGATGTATTTTTTCCTTTGTCTTGCTTTCTGAATAATAATCAATGAATCATTGATAGCTATCAGTTGCTGCACAGCAATCTTGGCATAAGGATATGCTCTTAGTACATCTCGCTTTAAGAGCAGGTACTGCCTCAGATTATCAGCAAGTACAGGGTTCAGGGTGTCGGAAATCTGAATAGCTGGTAGGTTGACAACAGGCACACTATCGCCATCATCTAAAATAAAGTAAGTTACATGAACCTGCGGTTTTGGAATTGCTGTAACCTTAACTACCGTATCGTAAATCAGTTTTTCTCCTTTTGTTATCCGAATTGTCGAATCCGTTTGAGCATAAGTCCCGGTTGAACCCAGAAGAAAAAGAAATAAGATTGTATTTCTCATTATTAATGACAACTCAAACTTAGCTCCAAAAATTTTCTTTTCGTGAATCAACTGTGAAAATGATACTACTTCCGGTTGGTTTGCCAGGGTGATACGGTATTGTCACCGGCAGGCTTTGCTGAAGGGCTGTTTTTCTGATTTGTTGTAAGATGCAGCACTGAGAAGACAGCTGCAACCTCATCAAATGGAGAATTTGTAACAGAAAGCTTATCAGGGCTAAAATAGTTTTGAACAAAGTGTGTCGTAAAATTACCTGAAGTAAATGCTTCATGATTCATAACAAACCGGCAAAAAGGCAACGTGGTTTTAACCCCCGTAATCTGGTAATCGTCAATGGCACGAATCATTCTCCGGATAGCAGTTTCGCGGTCTTTTCCATGAACAATGAGTTTTGCGATCATCGGATCATAAAACACCGGAATTGTCATTCCTTCTTCAAATCCATCATCAACCCGAACATTATTCCCTTTGGGAGTTTTATAAGTCAAGAGGGTTCCGGTATCCGGTAAAAAATTATTTTCAGGATCTTCAGCATAAACCCGTACTTCAATACTATGACCATTATATACCAGATCTTCCTGCGAAAACGGTAATGCAAAACCTTCAGCAATCCTGATTTGTTCTTTCACCAGATCAAGTCCGGTAATCATTTCTGTAACCGGATGCTCAACCTGGAGCCTGGTATTCATTTCCAGAAAATAAAAATTGTGATTTTCATCCAATAAAAATTCAACAGTTCCTGCACTGGTATAATTGCAGGCTTTGGCAACCTGAACTGCACAAGCACCCATAAGCGTTCGCAATTCAGGAGTTAGAATCGAAGAAGGTGCTTCCTCAATTACTTTCTGATGTCTTCTCTGAACAGAGCATTCTCTTTCAAAAAGATGAACCACATTACCCTTTGAATCGGCAAGTACCTGTATTTCGATGTGACGGGGTGCTTTGATATACCGTTCAATAAAAACCGATGGATCTCCAAAAGCTGATTTAGCTTCACTCATTGCAAGATGAATTTTTTCATCCAGCTCATTTTGATCATTTACAATTCTCATCCCTTTCCCTCCACCACCAGCAGAAGCTTTTATTAATAACGGATATCCAATTTTCTGAGCAATTGCAATTGCTGAATGATGATCTGCAACTGCCCCGTCAGAACCCGGTACCAATGGAATATTAAATTTTCTTGCTGCTGATTTGGCACTTAATTTATCTCCCATTATTCTCATTGAAGAAGCATCAGGACCTATAAAAATTAGTCCGGCTTTCTTCACATCATCTGCAAAATCTGCATTTTCAGATAAGAACCCATAGCCGGGATGTATTGCATCTGACTTGGTTTTCCAGGCTGATTCAATTATTTTTTTTGCTGCGAGATATGACTGGTTAGACAGAGGATGGCCAATACAAATTGCCTCATCAGCATATCTGACATGAAGCGAGTTTCGGTCAGCCTCAGAAAAAACAGCGACTGTCTTAATGCCCATTTCGCGGGCTGTACGCATGATCCGGAGTGCAATTTCACCCCGGTTAGCAACCAGAATCTTTTTAATTTTCATTCACGCGATTCAACTTTATTAATTCCTTCATACACACCTGCATCAGATAGCCTGCATAGCACCTGTTGCAAGATCAGTGTTTTTCTGTTGCAAAGCCAATCAGCCGGTAAATCAGTTTGGCAAGCAGATAAGGAGAACGGGTGTCATCCTTTCTTGGTGCCATCTCAACAATATCGAAACCAACTACATTCTTTTTGTGAAAAACCTTCTTTAAAAAATCAATTGTTTCCTCCCAGTACAAACCTCCGGGTTCAGCAGTGCCCACAGACGGAATAACTGACGGATCAAAACCATCGGCATCAATGGTAAGATATACATTCTCAGAAAGACATGAAACTGCTTCCGCCATCCAATCCGGATTCTTCCGAATTTCATGTGCATAGAAGGTATGGATGTTAGGGGCAGATCTAATTAACTCAGCTTCTTCTCTACATTGCGCCCGAATACCCACCTGGCATATTGTAAGCCCCAGATCATTGATACGGGCCATAACTGAAGCATGTGAGTACGGGTTGCCATGATAGCTCTGACGTAAATCCGAATGCGCATCAAGCTGAAGTACAGTCAGGTTTTCATATCTTTCCTGATGTGCCTTAACAAACCCTAAAGTGATTGAATGTTCAGCACCAAGTGAAATAACGAACTTCTCATCATTTATCAGTTTGCCGGTATGCTTCTCTGCCAGATCAATGGCATCTTTATCCACCATCTCATCAAAATCAACCGGAGACAGCGTACAGATTCCACCTTTTAAGAACGGCTCTGATTCCAGCATCTCATCATAAAATTCTACATAATGAGAGGCCTCCAGAATTGCCTTAGGTCCTTCTGCCGAGCCTTCAAGATAAGATGAAGTATGTTCATAAGGCATCTGTTGAATTACAAACCTGCAAGTTTCATAAGAATGAAACTCAGGATCGTCAATTCCCAGAAAATTTTTTTCCGGACCATAAACCGGAAGTAACGGTTTTATTTTCTTTGATTCGATTGTTGCCATAATAATAACCTCTAATTCTTTTAATTCATTTTAATCAGTTGATTCACCAGATCAGCTGCTTCCTGAAGCTGAATAGCTGAATAAACCTTCAATCCGGATTCATCTATAATCCTTTTTGCTTCCTTTGCATTGGTTCCCTGAAGCCGAATGATAATCGGCACTTTTATATTCCCAATATTTTGGTAAGCATCAACAATGCCGTTAGCCACGCGGTCACATCTGACTATTCCTCCAAAAATGTTAACCAGTATTGCTTTTACATTCGGGTCTTTTAAAATAATCCGAAATGCCTGTTCAACCCGCGCAGCATTTGCAGTTCCGCCAACATCCAGAAAATTAGCCGGCTCTCCTCCTGCCAGTTTAATGATATCCATTGTTGCCATTGCAAGCCCGGCACCATTGACCATACATCCTACATTACCATCAAGTTTTACATAATTGAGGTTATATTCACCGGCCTCCAGTTCGGTTGGATCTTCTTCGGTCTTATCTCGCATTGCTTCGAAGTCTTTATGTCTGAACAACCCATTATCATCCAGATTCACTTTGGCATCGACCGCAATGATTTTGTCATCTGATGTTTTCAGCAGTGGATTAATTTCAAACATTGAAGCATCTATGGTATCATAAGCCTCATACAAGGCCATTACAAACTTTGTCATTTCCTTAAATGCATTTCCTGAGAGACCCAGATTAAATGCAATTTTTCTGGTCTGAAACCCCTGTATTCCAACAGATGGATCAATTTCTTCCTTAAAAATCAGGTTGGGGGTTTTCTCTGCCACAGATTCAATATCCATTCCTCCTTCCGTGCTATACATGATGATATTTCGCCCGGATGAACGATCGAGCAGTACACTTAAATAAAATTCTTTTGTTTCAGATGCACCAGGATAATACACATCTTCAGCAATTAAGACCTTATTAACCATTTTCCCATGAGGCCCGGTTTGTTTAGTAATTAAAATTTTACCCAGAATATTTTCAGCAATCCGGGCAACATCTTCCAAGGATTTTGCCAATGCAACACCATTCTGATCTGAGCCTGATATTTTGCCTTTCCCTCTTCCGCCAGCATGTATCTGAGATTTGACAACCCACCATCCGGTTCCGGTTTGTATTTGCAATTCTTTGGCTGCATGGACTGCCTGCTGTACGGTTTCTGCAACAATACCCCGCTGTATTCCTACTCCAAAATCTTTCAGGATTGACTTACCCTGGTATTCATGTAAATTCATTTTGCTAATTGGTTACCTTAATTGGCAAACAAAGTGTTTTTTTTTGAACTGTTCAATATGTAACTTAAAAAAAAGCCTATTTGACCAGGCCTTCTTTCTTTGGGCAATTTTCTCCTAATCAAAATGAGCTTTACTTTTTCGGCATAATCACCTTTGTTAAGTTCAATTTTATAAACTCCCTTGGCAAAACCTTCCAGGTTAAGTTTAAAAGAATTAACTCCTTTTTGGAAGTTAACCCAATTGAATGGACTACTCTCCCCGTAACATCTATAAGATTTAGAATATTGTTCATGCTTTGTAATGATTCAAAAACAACGGTTGTCCACTTATCGTCCGGACTGGGATAAACTTTTAACGCTGATCTCAACAGTGGCATATTGCTGACAGAACTTGCTTGTGTAACAAAGACACGATAGTCTTCCGCTTCACCGGAACTGGCCGCAACACAAGGATCAGGTTGAGTCATATTCGTACCGATCACTCTCATTCGGATTGATCCTAAAACTGCATTAACCGAAATGTCAACCGTAATCGGATGAATACCGGAAATGGCTGTATTCGAGGCTACAATATAAACTTCACCTGAGTCATTAAATACACCATTGTGATTCCAGTCAATCCAAGCATAAACATATTCATTAAAATTAGCAAGAACCCAACACTCAATGTATAACTTACTCCTTGCTGAACAGTAGCACTGCAATTCGTGTAATCTACCGTATTGCCTGAAATTCCTCCGGTACTATTATAAATTCCCGAAAATGAGACATGAGAGATATATTCATTAAAAGCATTAGAAAAATAAGATTGACAAAAGTTAGCACATTCACAGATGTTAACGTTGATAGTCACCAATACCGGCACAGAAATAACACTTTGCCCTGAACAACTACACGTAATATAATACACTGATAATAAGTATTACCGATTTGACTTGCTGTTACAGTAGAAGCATTGCTGCCAAAGTTTGTCCAATTAAAACTATCAGAAGAGGATTGCCATTGATAATTTATTCCGGTAAAAGGATAGAATGCAGAAAGTGATTACGAGAACATGATATTTGAACAAGCAATTGGAGCAGATGAAACAGTTGAACTCTGATCGGGCATACCCGCACAATCAGAAGCAGCAATAATTTCAATCAGGTAGTCTTCTGTTTCACCGGTAAAAAATAGCTGCTACAGTGACTAATGGAGCTGTCTTCTGAATATACAATTCGCATTAAGGTTTGACCTGTGTCAGCTGACATAGGGACAATAAAACTGCTATTGACAACATAACTAGGTAAGGAACCTGTTCCATACGATTTAGTGTAAACAGTCTCACCGGAATCTAAAAGGTTCCAATTGTGGTTGTAATCAATATAAACAGCAGTCATGATTTCCCGCGGAAAGTGGAATTGAATTTCTTTTAGTTATGTATTGCATTGAGTAAGAGCAGATTTAGCCTCATGTTTGGGAATTGCTTCAACGAAAGAAAAAACTTCAAAAGATGTTTAAAATCATCTTTTGAGGTTTTATTTTTATATTTTATCACCATAATTTTGTCGGATTGATGAATAAGTGTGAGTTTATTTACACTTAACATGACATCAATCATATAATTCAAATATAAAATTATGAAACCAAAAGTAACACTTCTCAGCATTGCCATTGCTACTATGGCACAAACATTAACAGCACAACCAAGTTTAGAATGGGCAGTATCATTAGGTGGAAACAGCCTTGATCAAGGGTATTCCATCGCAGTAGATAACATAGGTAATGTTTATACAACCGGATATTTTCAGGGAACGGCAGATTTTGATCCGGGGCCGGGTGTTTATAACCTTACCTCGTCAGGAACTTGGGATGGCTATATTTCCAAATTAGATGCTTCGGGCAATATGGTTTGGACTGTGTCTTTTGGAAGTTCTAATTGGGATCAAGGACAATCCATTGAAACTGATAACTCCGGAAATATTTATACAACAGGGTGGTTTGAAGGTGTTGTAGATTTTGATCCGGGACCTGGAGTTTATAACCTTACCTCAGCCGGTGCTAAGGATATATTTATTTACAAATTGGATACTGCAGGTAATTTTGTATGGGCAAAATCTTTAGGTGGAACATTGGATGATAGAGCATTCTCAATTGCCTTAGATGCCATGCACAATGTTTATGTTACAGGTAATTTTGAAGGCACAGCAGATTTTGATCCGGGTACAGCTGTTTTTAATCTTACCTCTGTTGGAACTTTGGATAATTTTATCGCTAAACTTGATGCTTCGGGTAATTTTGTTTGGGCAAAATCCTTTGGTGGAACAGATATTGATTGGTCCCACGAAATTGCTACAGATGCATCAGGCAATATATATACTACAGGAAGTTTTAAAGAAACAGTTGATTTTGACCCTGGACCGGGTGTTTATAACCTTATTTCTTCAGGAGAAGACGATGGTTTTATTTTAAAATTAAATTCATCCGGTAATTTTATTTGGGCCATATCTTTTGGAAGTGTTGAATGGGACGCAAGCAATTCCATCACTATAGACTCCACAGGAAATATTTATACAATTGGTTCTTTTTACCAGACTGTAGATTTTGATCCGGGACCTGGTGTGTTCAATCTCACTTCTTTAGGAGATGGCGATATGTATATCTGCAAATTAGACTCTTCGGGTGATTTTATTTGGGCTAGAACTCAGGGAGGTATAAATTATGAGTTCGGTTCCTCCATTACATTGGATAATTCGGGTAGTATTTATACAACAGGAAGTTTCAATGGCGTAACTGATTTTGATCCCGGTACCGGGGTATATAACCTTTCTTCAGTTGGTTTGTCTGACATTTTTATCTGCAAGTTAGATACCTTGGGCAATTTTGTTTGGGCAAAGGCTTTTGGTAGCGCGGGTAGTGAAACTGGTATAGGCATTACAGCAGATGCTTCAGGCAATATATATTCAACAGGGGGTTTTCGTAGCACTATTGATTTTGATCCCGGACCCGGTGTGTTTAACCTTACTTCAGTAGCACATCTAGATATATTTGTACTAAAATTAAGTACATCCACAACAGGAATTTCAGAGAATAATTTAGGTCAAATAACACTCTTTCCAAATCCTACTAATGGTAAAGTAACCATAAATTCAAATAATGCATCAGGCATTGATGCCATTATAATACGTGATATTTCAGGTAAGGAAGTGTTTGTGAAAAACTTTTCATCAGCAAAGCAAATTGAGTTTACTTTGGAGGGTGCAAACGACCTTTATTTTGCAGAGATAATCAGTGGTGACAACATATCGTATGCAAAAGTGATAAAGGAGTGATGAATGTATTAAGTAAACATTCATAAGATGTTTGATGGACTTAAATGAAACCGAAAATTGCGTTACTCAGTATTGTGTTTGCAATATTAGCACAATCATTAACAGCACAGCCAAGCTTTGAGTGGGCAAGGCAATTTGGAGAAATCGGAGATGATATAGGAACCTCTACCAAAGTTGATGCTCAGGGCAATGTGTATGTTACGGGATACTTTTCAGGAACAATAGATTTTGATCCGGGAGCATCAACCTACAACCTCACTTCAGTAGGTCCGGTAGATGTATTTATTTCAAAGTTGAACGCGGCAGGAAATTTTGTGTGGGCAAAACAGCTTGGTGGGGTCAATTCAGATTATGGCTACTCCATAGCTTTAGATACCTTAGGTAATGTTTATACTGCAGGATATTTTTATGGAACTGCAGACTTTGATCCCGGTGTAGGAGTGTACAACCTCTCATCAACCGGAAGTGTAGAAACATTTATATCAAAACTGGATTCTTCAGGCAATTTTGTTTGGGCTAAGCAACTTGGCGGACCAAGCATTGACTATGGTTACTACATTGCTGTTGATTCATCAGCTAACGTCTATACTACAGGATATTTTGTAGGAACCTCAGATTTCGACCCCGGAGTGAATGTGTTTAATCTTACTTCGTCAGGAGACTATGATGTGTTCATCTCCAAGTTAGATGCATCGGGCAATTTTGTATGGGCGAAACAACTTGGAGGAACCAGTGCTGATTATGGATATGGTTTGACAGTAGATAACAATGGCAATGTTTATTCTGTCGGAAGGTTTGATGGTACAACAGATTTTGATCCCGGTACAGGAGTTTTCAACCTTACTACTGCCGGTGATGCTGATGCTTTTATTTGTAAATTGAATGCACAGGGAAATTTGGTATGGGCAAAGCAACTTGGAGGTACAGGTGTTGATTTTGGATTCTCAGTCGCTGTAGATATTTCGGGTAATGTACATACAACCGGAAGGTTCGATGCATCTGCAGATTTTGATCCCGGAGCAGGCACTTATATTCTGACTCCTGATATTGGTTATGATGTGTTTATATCAAAATTAGATACAGCAGGAAATTTTGTGTGGGCAAAACAAATAGGAGGAACCTATTGGGAAGCGGGATTCTCCATATCATTGGATGCTGTGGGCAATGTATATACTACCGGTGACTTTAGCGAGACAACAGATTTTGACCCCGGTACCGGAGTTTATAACCTTATTGCATCAGGTTCGTCAGATGTCTTTATATCTAAATTAGATGCAGCAGGAAATTTTGTGTGGGCAAAATCTTTTGGAGGAACAAACCCCGATGGTGGCCGGTATATTACAACAGATGCTTCAGGTAATATTTATACAACAGGAATTTTTCAGGGAATAGTTGACTTTGATCCCGGGGCAGGAGTGTTTAACCTTACATCATCCGGAATTAATGATGTATTTATTCATAAGATGAGCAATTCCTCAACAGGTATTTCAGAGAATAATTTCGGTCAATCAATAACACTCTTTCCAAATCCTACTGATGGTAAAGTATCCATAAATACAAATAATGCATCAGGCATTGATGCCGTTATTGTACGTGATATTTTAGGAAATGCAGTGTTTGTAAAAAACTTTTCATCAGCAAAGCAAATTGAGTTTACTTTGGAGGGTACAAACGGCCTTTATTTTGCAGAGATAATCAGTGGTGACAACAAATCGCATGCAAAAGTGATAAAGGAGTGATGAATGTATTAAGTCAAAAACATTCATAGGGTCTTTGATAAACTTAAGTGAAACTGAAAATAACAAAGCTTATTTTTTTAGCAATAACTGTTATCCCAAAAACTTTAACTGCTCAACCAAACTTTCAGTGGGCGAGGCAATTTGGAGAAATCAGAGATGATGTGGAAACCTCTACCAAAGTTGATGCTCTTGGCAATGTGTATGTTACAGGGTACTTTTCAGGAACAATTGATTTTGATCCGGGAGCATCAATCTACAACCTCACTTCAGCAGGTTCGGTAGATGTATTTATTTCAAAATTGAATACGTCAGGAAATTTTGTGTGGGCAGAACAGCTTGGCGGACCAAGCATTGACTATGGTTACTAAATTGCTGTAGATTCATCAGGTAATGTGTATACTACAGGATATTTTACAGGTACCTTCGATTTCGACCCTGAAGTGGTTGTATTTAATCTTACTTCTGCCAGAGACTATGATGTGTTTATATCCAACTTAGATGCTTCGGGTAACTTTATTTGGGCGAAACAACTGGGAGAAACCAGCTCCGATTATGGATATGATTTAACAGTAGATAACAGTGGCAATGTTTGAATTACGTTAATTATGTTTCTTATGAATATTGCAATATCCCTTTGAATTATTCCATGTGCGATATGATAGTTGTCAATGTAACCCCAATCAATTTCACTATATGCAACATGCCGCCAAGTCTCCCCAGTTCGTGGCAACCTACTCTTGACAAAGGCGCGGTATGCGACTGGCCTCCATGCCCCGGATATACTAAGGATGTAACAACCCTTGGCTGCCCAAACAATACTGCCAATAATGATTTTCCATATAGTGAATATCCATTTTTAGATTTTACTACCGTTCCCCTTCCAAATTGTAATATCATTCTTTCAGGTTTAAATCTGTTTGCTACATTGCAAATTGACTGGCATTTAACAGACAAAGAAACTTTTGGCGGCATCAGCCAATCATAAGGAGGTCTTACTGCCGACCAATTTGGAACTATTAACAACATCACTGTACCCTATACCCGAGGAGGAAATCCAAATGACTGGGCTTTTATTATCACTCAAACAAGTCATCGCCTTGCTAAAACTTCAAGAGAGAAATTACAATTTGAAGTAAAACTAAATCCTTCAAAAGGAATTTTTACCGTTGATTTCCTTAAAAAATATTCTTCACAAGACGTACCTATAAAAATTTCAGTTATGAATCCCATTGGTGAAACTCTCTTTAACAAAAGTGTTACGAACACAAGATTTGTTGAAATAAATCTATCAAAATTTTCTCGGGGAATTTATTTTATTCAGGTTAATGACAACGGAAATATTTCTTCCAGTAAGGTAGAGATAATGTAACAAAGAGAATTAAATTTTTCTTTGGTATTCTTGCAGTTAATTTAGATTTTAACAACCACTTCAATATGAAAAAATGGATTTTAAAAGCTATTGTTCAAAAAACTATTTCCTTTCTACCTTTCAAACACCACATAAATTTTCTCTTTCAAAAATACGTAACCAAAGGAGTTTATTTATCAGATGAATATTTTGAAGATAGATTAATACATGCCTGTAATCATTTGAAGGGCTACAAAAAATTATCTGTCAATTCAGTTCCCGAAAAAACTTTAGAATTAGGCACAGGCTGGTATCCTGTTGTACCTTTCATGCTTTATTTATGTGGGTCAAAGGAAATTCATTCAATAGATATAGCTTCCTTAACGAATAAAGAAAGATTAATAACTACATTAAAAAAATTTGAATTATATTTTAATGATCCAAATAAAAAAAAACTTTTTAATGATTTTCCTTTAAATACGGAAAGGATTACATCTTTTTTTGAATTATTAAAAAACTCTGAGCAATTTACAGAATCGGAAATTTTGCGAACTCTTTTTTTAAAATTAACAATTGTTGATGCGAGCAAAACAAATTATAATGAAGGATATTTTGATTTAGTACATTCAAATAACACTTTTGAACATATTTATCCAAATGTTTTAAAGAACATTTTAACTGAATTTGTTTGTATTACCAAAAAAAATGGCGGGGTAATGTCCCATTTTATTGATATGTCTGATCATTTTGCACATTTCGATAAATCAATTACAATTTATAACTTTCTTCAATTTTCACCAGGTCAGTGGAAATGGATTGATAACAGCATTCAACCCCTTAACAGGCTCCGATTGCCAGACTATTTAACTATGTATAATGAACTAAATATTCCCGCTTCTTTAATTGAAAATCGCCCCGGTAATATCAATGAAATCAACTCATTGAAAATTGACAATTCGTTTAAAAAATATTCAAATCAAGAATTAGCAGTTAGTCATTCCTACATCTATTCAATACTTTAATGTTATTTATTTGGGCGCATCCCCAAGCCCGTGAAAAACGGGCATGGGGTCGGGCTTTCCGTTCCAAGTCCGTCCACCCTCAAAATCCAACCGCACTTCGGGCTTTCCACTACAATCCCTTGCGCAAAAAAACACGGTTTTTCATCAAATTTCATCATTTTAAAACCAAAATCGGTCAGACAGGCATCCTTTTCCATCAGAATCGCATCCCAATCGGTCAAAATGGCACCCTGCTCCATCAGAATCCAATCCCGTTCCATCAGAAAGCCAACCTGTTCCCCGGTTATTAAATCCTGCTCCATCAGTTTTGAATCCTGTTCCTCCGGAATCAAATCTCACTCGCTCAGTTTCGTATCCTGCTCGGTCATTCTCCCTTCCTGTTCCATCAGTCAGGTATCCCCGTTTTCAAATACTACCGGTACAGCTTTTAACCCCACCCCCATTTGCAAGCACATTTTTATTTTTTGTTTTATGATTTTTAAATGGATGAAAAATAAAAAAGAGCTTGCACGCTAACACACGTGACAGTGCGAGTATGACAATGTGCAAACCAGAAACTGTTTCGCCTTGAAAATACATCGCCTTGAACAAACCATGTGTGAACTTCAAGCGAAACTGCTTCTAATTGGCAGTAGCAGTATGCCTATAACAGTTAAGCTAAAGAAATAAAATTTTTTTGGGCTTTGTTCAGTAATCTGAGGTTCGTGGTTTCTATTTACAATTGAGGTTAATGAAAGTGATTGCAAATAAGCCCAAAAAAATATTTACTTCTTTAACTCCTTCTTCGATAATAGGAATAAACAGCTGTTGCACCTGTAAAACTTCCAATATCTGAAACCACACCATCATACGCGTTATGATTCTGAAAATTAAATACTACAGCATCAAAATCATTATTATTGGGAAGTAATGTAGTAATTGTTGTCTGAGCCTGAGAGCCAGCAGCAGTAATCACGAAAAACCAGCTAAACAGAAAAAAGAATCGAAGTAAGTTTTGTTGTTTCATCATAATTTGAATTAAGAACTTTTGCAAATGAATAAGACAAAACTAATAAGCAAAATTTTAAAAATAACATTTATTAATAGTTTTAAATATCTGTGTTCGAATGCTGTTTACCTGAGGAAGCCACTCCGGCCGGATATAATAAAGAGAAAAACCGCCCTTTAAAAAAGGGCGGTCTTTCTAACATCAATTTATCTTACTCAATTACAAGTTTTGCCTTCTCAATCTGATTACCCGACCGAAGCTCAACCACGTAAAGGCCCTTGGCATATCTTTCCAGATCCAATTTAATGCTATTAAAACCTTCAACCGCACTAACTGTTGCTGAACTAACTCTTCGACCTGACAAATCCATCAGGCTAATCATATAACTTCTTGTTTCATCTGACTTAAAAGTGATCGTTGCCATTGTAGATGCTGGGTTTGGATTTACTACGAATGATTCGGTATAACTAGCTTCAGAATAAGTTCTCATGATGCAGTTAGGGGAATAATAATAGCTTCGTAAAGCACTGCTACCACATCCATTATTTGCTTTCACAGTGAGCGTACCAGGACCTGTTCCCCAGGTAACATCAATTGCTTGCTGACCCTGTCCTTGATCCAAAGATGTTCCGTTATTAGGTACGGTCCATGTGTAACTTGTTGCACCGGCTACCGAACTGGCCTCAAACTGACCCGGATCTCCATTACAAGGTGCCATATTTACTGTTATTGATGAGGGCCGTGCAGGTTTTCCATTTACATTAGTAGACCTGACATTGCTTTGTATTGCACATCCAGATGTACTCCCTGTTACACTGATAGCACCACTTACGAAATTATTTGGAAACTGCAATGTAATTGAGCTAAGTCCGTTTGGTGTATTGTTACTTACACCTGCAGGCCAGGTCCAATTATAATCAACTCCTGATATGGCCGGAACACTGTAAGTAAATGGACCATCACAAGCACTTGTTGTTATTCCTGTTATTGCTCCCGGTTTTGCCGGAACCTGGCTGGCAACTTTCTTCTCCCTTGGCTGGCTGCTGATCGAACAACTGCTGATTGCACTTACTCTTATAATTTGATTAACAAAGTTAATCGGACTGGAATCAAACTCAACTATAACACTATTCGTTCCAGCACCATTTATTATTGATGCATTGGCAGGTATTACCCAGTTATAATTTACTGCTCCGGCAACAGGCGAAACGCTGTAATTATAGCTTTGGCCGGGGCAAACCTTTGATGGTCCTGTCATTACTCCCGGAATTGCTGTCGCATTATTAATCTTCATTGTTCTGGCAGCACTCACCGAGCTACCTAAGCAGGTTAGTCCTGACTGAACCGATAAGGTCCCAGAAGAAAACACCGGGAAATCAATTGTTACCTGGCTGTTGAGTGGAGGATCTAAGGATGTTATGATGGCTCCCGGTACACTGAATGACCAGATAAAGGTCTGAACACCACTTGGTAAACTTCCGGATACACTAAATAACTGATTAGTTGCTCCTGAACAAACAATTGCTGAACCATTGATTCCAGCAGGCACAGTAACTTTTCCTCTTACAAATACGCACCGGTTATTGGTTGTTCCGCATCCGTTCTCACCTTTTAAACAGATGTTATAACCTGATGAGCCGGGTGCAAGACTTCCGAATTGAGCATAAACCTGATTTACAGTTGTAATAAACGGAGCCGCTGTAAAAGGTCCGTTAATATTATTACTAAATTTTACAATTGATGAATTAGAGCCGGTATTCCATGAATATTCAATATTCTGGCCGGTAATTACATTGCAACTTATTAAAGCCACATCTCCGCTGCAGGCACTTAACGGTGCTGAAGGCTCCTTTGCAGTATTGGTTGGCGGCTGACTGCTGACATTAAATACAGCCGCTCCGCTGCCATTTCCATTGCAGTTTACATCGCTCAAGGACACAATACTATAGCTCTGTGTTCCAGAAGTGACTGGTGTTACCGACAAGTTAAGGGAATTTGAATTTGAAACTCCGGAATATGGACCACCACTTCCATTAACGGTATAGTACCAGGGTCCGTTACCGGTGAAATTTAAGGTTACTGTACCCGAGTTTCCAAGACAAATTGCACCGGAACCACTGATAGTGGCTGTGGGCAGAACATGAACTGTTACAGTTTCTGATGCTGTTGCTGAACAATTGAATGCGTCAGTAACAGTAACAGTATATGTACCTGAAGTAGTAGCTGTGATAGACTGAGTTGTTGCACCTGTACTCCACAAATAACTTACACCTGCAGAAGCAGTGAGCATTACACTTCCGCCATCGCAGAAAGTAGTACTTCCACCCGGAGTAATACTTGCAACACATCCAATACAGTTGTTCACTGTGATTAATTGAGAAGCTTGAGCAGAACAACCATTACCATCGGTATAACTGTAAGTGATAAGGAAAGTACCTACACCTGCAGCAGCAGGGTCGAAGTTACCACCACTCACACCTGTTCCACTGTATGTACCACCTGATGGTGAACCACCAGTAAGTGCAAATACAGGATCGCTTGTACACACGGCACTAAACGGATTTAATGTTACAGTAGGTAATGGATTTACTGTAACTGTAGTTCCTGCAGAAGTTGCACTGCAACCCTGAGCATTGGTTACAGTAACCGTAAAGGTTCCTGAAGCAGTAACATTAATAGACTGAGTAGTTGCACCATTGCTCCACAACCAGCTTGCACCGGCCGAAGCATCAAGATCAACACTTCCTCCCTGACAGAATGTAGTGCTGCCGTTTGGTGTAATGCTTGCCACCGGGGGGCTAACAGCGGAAACATTGATTGTATTAGACGGGTGACTGCAGCCATCCCAGTCAGTTGCTGTTACAGAAAATGCTCCACTGGTACTTACTGTTATGTTAGCGGTTGTTTCACTGTTGTTCCATAAGAACGAAGCATATTCACCGGGATCTTGTGTATTGAGAGTTACGTTTCCAGGAATACAGAAAGTTGTTGGACCACCGGCAGTAATTACTGCAGGAGCAGGATTACAAGGGATGCTGAAGTTGGTTACACTATAGGAGTTATAATTTCCTCCGGCAGTATATACTCTAAAATAGTAGTCGCCTGCTGCAAGGGAAGTAAAGTTGAAACTATATGTACCTCCATAGATATATGTAGTGAAGAGTTGCGTCTGTGCTGAGTTGTAAAAATAGAAGTAGCAGAGATTACCGTTTGCCATTTGAATATCGAAACTACAGTCGCCAGCCGAATGCATGGTTATTTTATAGTAATCATCCGTATTATATGTTCCACCATTTTCACGATAAGAAATATGCCCTGTGCGTGAAGGTCTGTTGTTCCAACTATAAGCAGTGCCAAATGTGTTGTTTTGTTCTATATCATTGGCATAAGGTGGCAGGGAAAGTGTGTTTCTCAAACGGTAACTGTTATAATTGGTTGCATATACCCTAACATAGTATGTTCCTGCTGCTAATCCATTTATTGTCGAAGTTTTGGTTCCACCATATAAATAAGATCCTCCCAAAATGGTACTGCCATCATTATCATAAAGGTTATAATAAACTATATTTCCATTTTCAGTAGTAATGGTTAAGTTTA
>JADLBQ010000018.1 GCA_020847635.1 Bacteroidia bacterium | reverse complement strand
TTTGCTTTGCAAGGTATCTCATGAATCATCTTTTTACTCTTAACCGGTTTTTTCTTAAATATAAAGGCCGTCTCGTTCTGGGAATTTTTTTTGTCAGTATTTCTAATGTCTTTGGAATCATTCCGGCCAAACTGATCAGGAAGGCAATTGATGAGGTACAAGCTGCTTTCAGTTCAATGGCAACCGGATCTGCTGTTGAAAGTGTTACTCATAAAGTTATTATTCTGGTTCTCTTGATAATCGGACTAACCTTACTGAAAGGCGTCTTTATGTTTCTGATGAGGCAAACCATCATTGTTATGAGTCGGTATATTGAGTACGATCAGAAAAAAGAAATTTATAATCACTATCAGACATTGGGGCTCAGTTTTTATCATTCAGAAACAACCGGTGATATGGTAAACCGCATCAGCGAGGATGTAAGCCGGGTACGAATGTATACCGGTCCGGTGATTATGTACACCATAAATATGCTGGTCATGTTTATCCTGGTCTTCGTTGCTATGATGCAGGTTAATACCAACCTGGCCTTATTTGTAATTGCCCCGCTGCCGATCATGAGTTTAATGATTTATTTTGTTCATGACATTATTAACAAAAAAAGTGAGCAGGTTCAATCTAAACTTTCGGATATCTCAACTTTTATTCAGGAAACATTCTCAGGTATCCGAATCATCCGTTCCTACGTAAGAGGGGTTGCTTCTGAAAATGAAAATACCCGACTTGCCGAAGAGTATAAGCAGCTATCCGTAAGTCTGAATAAAACCAATGCCTTGTTTATGCCCTTACTGATGCTGTTGATCGGCTTAAGTACGATCCTTACAATTTACATTGGTGGAAAAGGAGTTATTGCCGGGAATATTACAGTTGGTAACCTTGCTGAGTTTGTTGTTTATCTGAATATGCTCAGCTGGCCGGTTGCTTCATTAGGCTGGGTTGTGTCATTAATCCAGAGAGCTGCCGCTTCACAAGAACGAATTAATGAGTTTTTGTCAAAACAACCCGATATCGTATCAGAAAATATGGGTGTATTTCAACTCAAAGGTGAATTGTCTTTTCAGCATGTTTCCTTCATGTGGCCTGAAACCGGAATTATGGCGCTTAAGGATATCTCATTTACTGTCAAACCCGGAAAAACATTAGGAATAACCGGAAGAACAGGCTCAGGTAAATCTACATTGGCTGCACTGGTTCTCAGGCTGGCAGATGTTGATTCCGGACAAGTACTCATTGACGGCAGATCTGTTACAGAGATTAATCTGAATGCATTCAGACAACAAACCGGCTATGTTCCGCAAGATGCTTTCCTGTTTAGCGATACCATTGCCAATAACATTGCTTTTGGTGCTCCGCAACAACCCACAATGGAACAAATTGAAGAAGCAGCCAAGGCTGCATCGGTTCACGAGGATATTATGCAGCTTCCCAATCAGTATCAAACTGTTCTGGGCGAACGTGGGATCACTGTTTCAGGCGGGCAAAAACAACGCATAGCAATGGCCCGAGCTTTTATTCGAAAGCCCAAACTGCTTATTTTGGATGATTGCCTGAGTGCCGTAGATGCCCATACTGAAGAAACCATTCTGAAAAACCTGGAAGCTGTTACACAACATATCACTGCATTAATTATCAGCCACCGCATTGCTGATATCCGGCATGCCGATGAAATTATTGTACTGGAAGAAGGTCGTATTGCTGAACGGGGAACTCATGAAGAACTGATCAGCATGGATGGGATTTATGCCGGAATCTACCAACTGGTTCAGCTTGAAAAAATTCCGCCTGTTTGATTTTACCGTTACAACGGAGAAACCTTCTGCTTACCAGGTTCTTTTAATTCTTCATCTGCAATTTGAGATTCAGGCTGAACCCAGTCACCATGCTCACGGATTAATTCAATCAGTGCATCTACGGCTTCTGCTTCCGGAATATTCCGTTTCACTACGGTCTTGCCCTTATACAATGTAATCTTACCCGAACCGGTTCCTACATATCCATAATCTGCATCTGCCATTTCACCGGGGCCATTTACAATACAGCCCATAATCCCGATTTTTACTCCTTTAAGATGATGTGTCCTTGCACGAATCCTGGCGGAGACCTCTTGTAAATCGAACTGGGTGCGCCCGCATGACGGGCAACTGATATATTCTGTCTTTGAAATACGGGTACGGCAGGCTTGTAATATCCCGAATGAGGTTCTGTTGATGACAGACGGTGAAAAATCAGCTTTAAGAAATACTCCATCACCCATTCCATTTAACATCACCCCGGCTACATCGGTCGCTGAATAAAGCAGAAACTCATTTTCGCTTACACGTGAGTATGACCTGGAAATAATGACCGGGCATTGAATCTCTTGCTGTAAACACTCAAAGAAAAACCTGCGCTGTTCAGCCATTCCGTGTGCATTGCTGGTCTTTAGTACCAGAACACTTTTCTCTTTAGTTGATTTTAATCTGGCAATAAATAATTCATTTACTGTATCTTTAATATAGCACTGAATGAAATTTAATTCGGGATGCAGCATATGTTTATTTAAGAACTCATCTGCATTCATAAGCGGGAAGTGCCTTCGCTTAGTAGGATTCAATTTCCAAAATTGATATAGCTGAATCACACCCAGTTCACCCGGAAGTTCAAAATCCAATGAGTTTGTTCCTGTATAAACAAAATCAACAGCCTGATCTGTAATTTTCCATTTGTTATTTGGTATTGAATATTGATAACCTGTTGCAAACAACGAAGCTGGTGATAGCTGATCAGCCTTACTCAGGTCAATGATAACCCGAGGAACATTCTTCCCGCCAATACAATTCACCGTTTCCGTCTTCCTTCTTTCATAATCAAAAGGCTTAAAACATTTCTCTACATCAAAGCAACCAGGAATCAATGACTGAGTTGATGCTCTCGGCTCGTATCTCTTAACCATTGCCAATGCAACCGGGATTTCAAACTCCGGATCTTCTGTTAGCGACACCCGGATGGTATCCCCTATTCCATCTTCCAGTAAAGTACCAATTCCACCTGCTGATTTAATTCTTCCGTCTTCACCGTCACCGGCTTCGGTTACACCAAGATGTAACGGATAGCATATTGCACCTCCCGTTCCGGAATCAGAGGAAAACTCCTCTGTCATTTTCTGAACCAGCAATCGGTTGGCCTGAACCATAATCTGTAAACTGCTTGCCTTCATTGAAAGCACAACTTGGTGATAGTTTTCAGCTCTGCAGATCCTGAGAAACTCCAATGCACTTTCAACCATTCCAAAGGGGGTATCGCCATACCGGCTCATAATCCGGTCGCTTAATGAGCCATGATTACAGCCAATTCGCATGGCTGTTCCATATTCTTTACAGATTTTTATCAATGGGATGAAACGCTCTCGAATTCGTTCCAGCTCTTCGTTGTAGGATTGATCTGTATAGTCAATAGTTTCAAATTTCTTTTTATCTACATAATTCCCAGGATTAATTCTCACCTTCTCAACAATCCGGGCTGCCATTTCAGCTGCATTAGGTGTAAAATGAATGTCAGCAACCAATGGTGTATGAAACCCTTTCCGCTTAAGTTCTTCTTTAATGTTCTTAAGGTTGCGTGCTTCGTTTATACTGGGAGCAGTTATTCTTACCAGTTCGCAGCCGGCTTCAATCATCCTGATACTCTGCTCAACTGTTTTCAGGGTATTCATCGTATCTGTAGAAGTCATACTCTGAATCCTGACCGGGTTATTCCCTCCGATCCCGATGTCTCCGACTTTAACAACACGTGTTGGCAGCCTGTTATAGGAAAACAAATCTGTACAAAAAATTCCTTTAAGCATTAAAATCAATTTTGTTCAATAAACAACCTGAAAACCGATTGGTTCACCTTAAGTAAATAAATTCCTGGTCGCAGTGAAGGTAATAGCAGATGAATATAAGAATCCCTGGCTACCGGTTTCTTTTCTGAGGTAAATAAGGTTCTCCCACTCAAATCTTCCAGCGACAAATTTACTTCGTTACCAGCTGTGAAATTTTCAAAATGGATATCAACAAAATCAGTTGCCGGATTTGGGGCAACACGAATTCCGTCTTTCAGCTCCGGGTCTTCAATTCCACCACAGATTACTACCATGGCTGTTTGAACAGTTGTTGAAGTGCAGCCCTGCAGATTGGTAAACGAATACCTGATACAATGACTTCCTTCACCGGCAAGTACCGGATCAAACATAGTTCCCGAAATTCCGGATCCTGAAAACACTCCTCCGGCTGGGCTGCCGGTAAGCTGAACCGGGCCTCCCCCATTTATACAGATGGTATCTGGTAATCCTGTAAAACCGGCAGCAACAGAAGTTCCAAATCTCACATATACATCAGGTGATTGAGAAATACAGGCTTGCGAAGCGGTTACTTTCCGCGAGTAATTACCGGGCTGACTGGCAACCAGTGTGTCGGTAACAGCAACCAAACTGCCATTAAAATACCACTCATACGAATAGGCTAAATTGGTTTTTACTACCCGTAAAATCCCGGTTGCAGAGTTACAAAACGTAACCGTATCTGTTATACTGAATGAGGCAACCGGTGCACAATTCATAGATTCCAATTTATAGACCTCTCCGGCAGGTGCATTTCTTGCAACATAAAGCTCACCATACACATCCTGACCAAAGCAACTGATTTCTCCATTACTGAATGTACCAGAGTAAGCTGAATCCAGTGACCGAGAGTCAATACTCCAGATATTGCCTGAACAATAATCTCCAAAAACATATTTCCCGAATAAATCTGCAAATCTTGCTCCTCTGTAAACATACCCCCCGGTTACCGAACAATTACCGCTTCCGGCTGAATGAGAATATTCAAACACCGGCATCACGTAAGCAGCAGCCGGCTGACATCCGGAACTGTTATATGCATGGGTTGCTTCATAACATCGCCAGCCATAATTTTCACCGCCTGTTGAAGTATGCCGCTGTACATTTACTTCTTCCCATAAACCTTCCCCGACATCTCCAATCCAGAAATCTCCCGTAAGCCTGTCAAAGCTGCACCGCCACGGATTTCGTAGCCCGTACGCCCAAATTTCCGCAAGTGAAGAAGAACTACCCTTAAATGGATTACATTCAGGAATTGTGTAGAGATTTCCTCCATCAACATCAATTCTCAGAATTTTTCCGAGTAATGTCTGTTTATTCTGACCGTTATTATCCGGATCGCCATTATTACCCCCGTCTCCGGTTGAAATATAAAGATAGCCGTCAGTACCAAAATTCATACTTCCACCATTATGATTAACATAAGGCTGATTGTAAGTCATCACAATAAATGCTGAAGAAACATCAGCACTGTCAGGGTTCTGGTTGCTTGTCTGATAACGTGCTATTACCGAGTTCCCGGCAAGGTCAGTATAGTTTACATAGAAAAATCGGTTGCTCTTATAATCTGGGTGAAATACCAGGCCCAGCAATCCCTGTTCACTGTATGATGAGTTTACCAATGCCGTAATATCAAGAAAAGGATTGGGATTTACTACTCCGGACAAATCACAGATTTTTATTATTCCGGCCTTTTCAACCAGAAACAATCGCTCATCACCAGCATGTTGAATATCCACAACCCGGTTTAGCGGAGAGGTAAAAAGAGTAAACGATATTCCCTGAGCTTTACTGAATGTTGCCAATGCAAAAACAGCAATCGAAGTGATTAAATATGCTTTTATTACCTTTTGCATATAGCTAAGTTTGCCAAAAATACTGAGAAAAGGTTGTTAAAATAATTTCATTCTTTCATTTTTATTGCTGCTTCGCTTCGTCAAATGCTAACAGAATCGTTCTATACCCGGCCGGATGTTGTACTGATTGCTCGTCAGCTGATCGGGAAAGAACTATTTGTCAATTTTAATAACCACCTGCGTTCAGGAATCATCATTGAAACCGAAGCTTATAACGGAGTTACTGACAAAGCCTGTCATGCTTTTAATTACAGGAGAACCCCGCGAACAGAAATTATGTTTGGTCAAGGTGGTAAAGCTTACATTTACTTATGCTACGGAATTCATTCCTTGTTTAATGTTGTTACCGGTGCAGCCGGAAATCCTCAGGCTGTTCTGATTCGCGGTATTGCCGTAAGAAAGCCCCGTCACATCTTCCGGGTTATCTCCGGTCCAGGGAAACTGAGTAAGTACTTGGGTATTCATTATAGCCAAAGCGGGATTTCTTTACTTGATCGCAAATCAATCTGGATAGAAAACTCTGATTATCACTTTGATCCGAAGAAAATCAGGGTAACCCCGCGAATTGGTGTTGAGAGTGCCGGTGAAGATGCTTTACTTCCTTACCGGTTTATTCTTGAAATTTAGTTTTCTTTGGCTGTTCAGATTCTGATTGTGATTGAACTTTTTAAAATTGGTTTTCTTGAGATCCGCTGGCTGGATATCATTGATGTGGCTATCACTGCATTTCTGCTCTATAAAGTCTATGACCTGCTAAAAGGAACGGTTGCCATTAATATTTTTCTTGGCATTATTGCTATCTATGTGTTATGGTGGCTGTGTGCCAGAGTACTCGACATGAAACTGCTGGGCGGAATCCTTGGACAGTTTATAGGCGTTGGGGTACTTGCACTGATTGTTGTATTCCAGCAGGAAGTCAGGAAGTTCCTAATCCTGCTCGGATCAAAAAATATTTTTAAAAACAGCATTTTAAGCCGTAAGTTTTTTGTTAAGGACTTTCATCTTGGCAGCGGAACATCAACTGATATTACCCCCATACTCAAAGCTTGCAGCAGTATGTCAAAAGCCAAAACTGGGGCTATTATTGTTATTGAAAGAAATACAGAACTTGATTTCTATGCCGGAACCGGAGATATTCTGAATGCCGATCTATCAAAACGGATTATTGAAACTATCTTCTTCAAAAACAATCCGCTTCATGACGGAGCGATCATTGTATCGGGAAATAAAATTAAAGCTGCCCGCTGTGTTCTACCGGTTACCGAAAATACGGATCTGCCTGCGCAGTTTGGAATGAGGCACCGGGCTGCACTCGGAATATCAGAACAGACTGATGCCCTGGCAATTATTGTTTCAGAAGAAACCGGTCATATTTCAATTGCTCTTGACGGCCAAATGCGAACTAACTTAAATGCAGACGAACTCAAATCTTTCCTGAGTGAAAATTTATGATGCTGA
>JADLBQ010000017.1 GCA_020847635.1 Bacteroidia bacterium | reverse complement strand
TCGGTAACTTTTTCTCTGGCCGCCTCCCAGCTGCTATTAATCGTTTTTGAAAAATAGTATGACATGATGATTCTTTTGTTTATAAAATGGAACAATGCAAAGGTCAGTAAGTTTTATCCTGATTCGTGTGACCTTTGTTACAAAAGAAACTTACCTGGAAATATTAAAAACCCGTCTTATTTCAGTTGGTTATAAAAGGATAATCCTTCTGAACATAAACATCTTTATAAAGCTCTTCAGGTTCTGGAAATGGAGATTCTTCAGCAAAGGTGACACTGTCTTCTACAATCTCATGCACACGCTGATTGATTTTTTCAATATCCTTTTCAGTTGCAAGGTTATGATCAAGAATCGTTTTTAATGTTGTTTCAATCGGGTCGAGTGATTTATAATGGTCTAGTTCTTCTTTAGACCTGTACCTGGCCGGATCGCTCATGGAATGGCCTTTATACCGGTAGGTATTCATTTCAAGCAGGTAAGGTCCTTTCCCGCTCCGGGCATGTTCAACTGCTTTCAAAGTTGCCTCATGCACATCTTCAACTTTCATTCCGTCAACCGGTTTGGAGGGCATATCGTATGCAAAACCAATCTTATATAATTCGGTAACGAGGCTGGTTCGTTCAACGGATGTTCCCATTGCATAGTTGTTGTTTTCAATAATAAAAACAACAGGCAGTTTCCAAAGCATAGCCATATTGAATGTTTCATGCAAAGCACCCTGCCTAACTGCACCGTCACCCATATAGCAAAGACACACATTGGTTGATCCGCGGTATTTTTCAGCAAATGCAATTCCGGCACCAAGCGGAATCTGGCCTCCTACAATTCCATGACCACCAAAAAAGTAATGTTCTTTTGAGAACAAATGCATACTTCCCCCCTTGCCTTTTGAGCAACCGGTTATTTTACCGTAAAGCTCGGCCATTACTTCACGGGCTGTTACTCCTTTTCCCAGGGCATGGGCATGATCACGATAGGCAGTAATCATCGGATCTTCTTTCCTGCTGGCAGAGATTGCACCGGCTACAATTGCCTCCTGGCCAATATATAAATGGCAAAACCCTCTGATCTTCTGCATTCCGTAGAGCTGACCTGAGCGCTCCTCAAATCTGCGCATTAGCAACATGTCTTCATACCATTTCAAATACATTTCCTTATTGTATTTCAAAGAAGGCTGCCGGGAGGATACTGTTTTAGTTTTCATGCCACAAACTTAAGAAGTTCCTGTTTGTTTGGCAAAACAGATGCGGTTGGTGAATAACAAAGTGTAATAAATGGCAACAGATAAGTTTATTTTAAACTAAAAAGTCTTTAGGTTTGCAAACAAAAGATAAAAAGTAACGGATATGGCAATAATGATAACAGAAGAATGCATCAACTGTGGTGCATGTGAACCCGAGTGCCCAAACAATGCAATCTATGAAGGCGGAGCCGAATGGCGCTTTTCTGACGGTACCAGCCTGACCGGAACCGTAAAAAGGCTGGATGGGTCTGAGGTTGAAGCAGACCAGGCCATGCCTCCGGTTAGTATGGATATTTATTTTATTGTAACTGACAAATGCACCGAATGTGTCGGGTTTCACGATGAGCCTCAGTGTGCTTCCGTTTGCCCGGTTGACTGCTGCGTTGACGATCCTGATTTTAGAGAGTCAAAAGAAACGCTGCTTGCCCGAAAAGCATATATGCACGGCTCCTGATGGAGTGATGAATAATAAATGAGCTACTCTGCTAATTAAAGTTGTGGCTTTTTTTATCTTTAATATTGATTGGCTTCGGTTTTGCGTTTTAATGCGGATGAAGTACCTGTTTTTTTTACCTCTCAGTCTGTTGTTTCTTAAAAGTTATGCTCAATCCGGCTTTGATCAGATTGTAACCCGTATGAAAGCAAGCGGTGATAGCATTCTCAGGGCTGCAACAGACTCATCACGGACTTACTACTGCTCAGAATTCAACAAAGACTTTGAAAATTTTCTCAGAACAGAAGGAAGCTTTGACGTTCAGCCTGATTCATTAACCCATGTATCTGTACTGACCTCAGATGATAAACTGGTAAGGGTTTTTACATGGACCCAGCCATCAGTAAACGGTCGTTCGTTCCGGTATTTCGGTTTCCTGCAGTGGAAAGAAAAAAAGAAAGGTGAGGTTAATGTAACCCGACTTGAAGATCAAACGCCTGATGAAATGAATACTGAGAAAATGGTATTCTCTGCCGGAGCCTGGCCCGGTGCACTTTACTACCGCTTAATCACAACCTCTCTGAAAGGCAGAAAGTATTACACTTTACTTGGATGGAAGGGTAAGGATTTGTTCAGCACCATGAAAACAATTGATGTCCTGACAATTGAACACGGGAAACCGCAATTCGGAGCAGCAATTTTTCAGAGCGACAAGGGTTTGCGTACCCGGATTTTATTTGAATACAATGCACGAGCTTCCATGTCACTTAATTATGATCCTAAGAAAAAGCGAATTGTATTTGATCATTTATCACCCTCATCACCTCAGCAGGCAGATAAGTATGCCAGCTATGGGCCCGATTTTACTTACGATGCTTACAAATGGTCAAAAGGACAATGGGTTCTAATTAAAGATATTGATGCCCGCAATCCTGCATCTTCTGATCCCAGGACTCCAGCTCAGAAATCCGGCCGTAAAGAGTTCTATAAACCTGAATGAACCCGGAAATTTGTTAACCTATTAGACTGAAACCCCTAAATTTGTACACCGATTTGAACTTATCAGAGCATCTGAAACAAATTCACCGGTTTAAAATTTTATTTAATTAATAACTATTCAAAAAAATTTAAAGAAATGAGAAAACACAATTTTGGAGCCGGTCCCGGCATTCTCCCCGAATCTGCTGTAAGGAAAACACAGGAAGCATTACTTGATTTTAACGGAACCGGAATGGGTGTGATGGAAATATCACACCGCAGCAAAGACTTTGATGCTGTTCTTTCAAAAGCAAAATTGTTGGTTAAGGAATTGCTTCATGTTCCTGATTCGCACGATGTTATTTTTCTACAAGGAGGAGCCAGCCAGCAATTTGCAATGGTGCCTATGAATTTTCTGAAAACAAAAGCAGCCTACATTGAGCAGGGAACCTGGAGTTCAAAGGCCATTAAAGAAGCTAAGAATATCGGTGAGGTCGTTGTAATTGCTTCCTCAAAAGATAAAAACTTCAGTTATCAGCCAACCGGTTACTCAATTCCGAAAGATGTTGACTACTTACACATCTGTTCAAATGAAACCATTCACGGGACACAGGTTAAAAATTTTCCGGATTCACCCGTACCAGTAATCTGCGATATGAGCAGCGACATTTTTTCACGGCCTGTTGATATTTCAAAATTTGATCTGATTTATGCCGGAGCCCAGAAAAACATGGGGCCTGCCGGTGTTACCCTGGTCATCCTTAAAAAAGATGCTGCCGGTAAACACGGTAAGAAACTGCCTGCCATTTTTGATTATAAAACACATCTTGACAACAACTCAGTTTACAATACTCCTCCGGTTATTTCCATTCTGGTATGTATGTACACTCTTGAATGGCTGAAATCAATGGGCGGTGTAGATGGAATCCAGAAAGTAAATTCTCAGAAAGCAACCTTGTTTTATAATGAAGTTGACTCCAATCCGATGTTTACCGGAACTGCTGAAAAGAATGACCGTTCACCAATGAATGCCTGTTTCCTGTTAAAAGATCCGGCACTGGATGAGGAATTCCTCAACCTGACCAAAAAGGCCGGGATTGTTGGAATTAAAGGTCACCGGAGTGTTGGAGGATTCAGGGCATCTATGTACAATGCACTTCCTTTAGAGAGTGTTAAGGTTCTGGTTAATGCCATGAAAGAATTTGCAAATGTCAAAGCCTGATGTGCAGATTCCAGCAATGAATCCAACTGAAACAAAAGAAACAGAGCGGCAGAAGAAACCCGAGTGGTTACGGGTTAAACTTCCGATCGGAGAAGAATACCGTAAACTCCGCAATATAGTTGATACCCACAAGCTGCATACAATTTGTGAGAGCGGGAATTGCCCCAACATGGGTGAATGCTGGGGAGCAGGTACTGCTACGTTTATGATTCTGGGGAATATCTGTACCCGTTCATGCGGCTTTTGTGCAGTAACAACCGGAAGACCCAAGCCGGTTGACTGGAATGAGCCCATGCGGGTTGCTGATTCAGTAAAAAAGATGCGGGTTAAACATTGTGTTATAACTTCAGTGGACCGGGATGATTTAAAAGACGGTGGAAGTTTGCTGTGGGTTGATACTATTCGGGCAGTCAGGGAAATATCACCCGGAACAACCATGGAAACCCTGATCCCTGATTTTGCCGGAAAATGGGAAAACCTGGAAAGAATAATGTCTGAAAAACCAGAGGTTGTCTCACACAACCTGGAAACTGTACGAAGACTCACCAGGATGGTCCGAATCCAGGCAAAATACGACCGGAGCCTGGAAGTTCTGAACCGGATTCACTCAGCTGGATTAAGAACAAAATCCGGGTTAATGCTTGGACTTGGTGAGACTGAAGATGAGGTTCTTCAGGCAATGGAAGACATGCTTAGAAACGGAGTGCATATTGTAACACTGGGACAATACCTGCAGCCTTCAAAAAAGCATTTACCGGTTATTGAATTCATCAGTCCTGAAACATTTAATAAGTATAAGAAAACCGGACTTCAGATGGGATTTCGTTATGTTGAAAGCGGCCCCCTGGTAAGAAGCAGCTATCACGCTGAAAAGCATTTGTTTGATTTTAATTAACCGGATCTTATGAAGAATTCTCTACGAGTAGATCCGGTTCAACTTTTCTTTTAAATTTTGAATTAAAAATCAGTTTTGATGATTGGCTTCTGATAGGTCTGGCCATTTATTTCTGCTATCAGTAAATAAGCTCCTGCTGCATAATGCGTACCAAATGATTCATTGGTAGACAGCTGCTTTTGTTCAATGACTCTGCCGGTCATATCCAGTATCCTGATAAATGCTGATACATTCTGATTTTCAAAATTTAACCTGAAGTCTGTCCTGCTTGGATTTGGATATACAGCAAATACAGATTCATCATCAGCAGGATGTGTGAACCGGCAGGCATTAACTTCGAGTGAAACCAGATTTGAAGCTCTGCTGCAGCCAAACTCGTTGGTAACAGTCACTTTATAATTACCTCTTAATCTAGCATAAAAATTCTGATTCGTTTTACCATTCAGATCCTTATTAAAGCGTTTCCACTGATAACTTAAATTTGAACCACCATTGGCAACCAGCTCTACTGAATCACCACTGCAAAGTTGTGGATTACCGTTTAAAGTCAGTATTGCAACCGGCTTAGGATTCACTGTTACATTCACAGGTGCAGAAGTTGAAACACATCCATAGGAGTTGGATGTAACTGCCCAATACCGTCCTGGCTGGTTAACTATGATTGCAGAAGAATCTGAGCCGGGAATCAGATTCTGATATTTTCTCCATGAATACGACTGAAAAGAGTCGGGATTTTTAACAGATAACTGAACATGCTCTCCTTTACAGAATTCAACAGGGCCTGAGGCTTCAACTTTTGGCTTGGATGGCAGCGGGTAGGACCCAATCATAAAGGTTGAGTTATTACTTGCTGAACAGCCAAACTGATTGGTCATGATACAACCCGGAGCCGGGTAAAATCCATTATGGCCAACTAAAATTGATTCGGACGTATCACCGCTATCCCATAAGTAACTGTACGGGCCAAACGAACCACTCAAATCAACCGCATAGACTTCCGTTAATTCACCGGGACATCCTCCCTGCTGGCCACCGGTACAAACTACCGGCACCGGATTTTTAATAACCAGAAACTCAGCCTGAGATACACAACCACCAGAGGAGGTCATCGTTACTTGATAAGTTCCTGAATTTGCCGGTTGTGAATTTGGAATATGAATATAAGGATCAGTACAGGTAAAGCCATTCGGGCCTGTCCATGAATAGCTGTAATTCTGAGAAAAATCATCAGGATAAGCCAACAGTTCAATTGTTGTATTGGCACAGGTAGAAGGATTAAAGTCGGTAATACTAACCAGGCATTGACTAAATGATTGTACTGTAAGCGATACTGAAAACAGCAGTGTCAGAAGTAAAAGAGAAGGTGTTTGAAATGGTCTCATAATCACTTGCGATAATAACAATGACCTTACCAAATTATAATTAAATCTGAACAGATTATCCCCAAAGCTGGATGATTTTGGCCAATTGCTGCAAGAGAATGGTGAAAAGTGTATAATTACTTTGTAAACTACTTAATTGAGAGAGTTACCATTCTTAACTGTTGTTAATAACTCCTACCCTCTTTTCAAACCTGAATTAATACCGGTATCATTTATAGAATCAGTAGGTTTGTGATCCTAAATTTAATTCATCATCATGAAATCATTCAGATTAATCATTGTAAGTTTTTTGATATTTTCTCATGCTTTTGCCCAGGAGAACCCGTTAAAGGTTGAAGATATTTTTGCAAGCCGTCAGTTTGTTGCCAGTACTGTTAGAGGATTTAAGCCAATGAATGACGGTCACCATTTCACAATGGTTGCATTCAATGCATCCGTTTCTGCGAATGACATCATCCGGTATGATTATAAATCAGGAGATTTAAAAGATACACTTGTAAAAGGTATAAACCTGATCTGGCAAGATGCTCCTCTTAAATGGTCCGAATACAAATTTGACAGAGGTGAGACTCAACTCCTGCTCGCCACAGCCCAGGAACAGATTTACCGGCATTCAACCCGTTCTGATTATTTTATTTATGACCTCCGGAAGAAAAGCCTTAAGCCAGTCTCAGAAAAAGGGAAACAGATGTATGCGACCTTCTCTCCTGACGGAAATAAAGTTGCTTTTGTCCGTGACAACAATATTTTTGTTAAAGACCTCTATAATGATAAAGAAACACAGATCACCTTTGAAGGAAGACAGAATGAAATAATCAATGGAAGCTGCGACTGGGTGTATGAAGAAGAATTTGCATTTGCCAGAGCTTTTCAATGGTCACCTGATGGTAAACGGATAGCCTACTATAAGTTCAATGAGAGTAATGTTCGGGAATTCTCTTTAACTTTTTATAATAAAGACAGTCTTTATCCGAGAGAAGAAAAATACAAATATCCAAAAGCTGGTGAAGAGAACTCACTGGTATCTATCTATCTTTATGACTTACTAACAGGTAAGACAACCCGTGCCGGAACTGGCTCCGAAAAGGACAGCTACATTCCGAGAATCAGATGGACAGCTAATCCATCGGTTTTATGTATCATGAGAATGAACCGCCACCAGAACAAACTGGAACTTCTCTCATGTGATGCTGCTACTGGCATCTGCCTGCCATTTTACACTGAAAACAATGAACGGTACATTGATATTGAAATCAATGACAATCTGTATTTCACCTCCGACAACCGTTATTTCATCTGGCTGAAACCTTACCAGGGATTCACTCATATTTTTAAACTGGATTTGAAAGGAAATACAGTGAAACAAATTACTAAAGGAGAGTATGATGTGACAGATTTTTACGGATATGACGAAGCAACCGGAGTTTTCTATTACCGAAGTACAGAAATCAGTCCGATGGACCGACAGGTTTACAGCATCACAGAAAAAGGAAAAAAAACTTTGTTAAGCAGGCCAACCGGTACAAACAAAGCTGAATTCAGTTCCGGATTCAAATATTTTATCAATACCTGGTCAGATGCCAATACGCCATATCTATGTGAACTTTATACGGGTTCAGGAAAAATAGTAAGGGTACTGGAAACCAATGCAGTGTTATTAGAAACGATGAGCCGATATAAACTCTCCAGGAAGACCTTCTTTAAGTTTAAAACGACCGAAGGAGTTGAACTTAACGGCTGGATGATTAAGCCGCCAGATTTTATTCCAGCCAGAAAGTATCCGGTATTTCAGTATATGTATGGTGGTAATGGTTCAAACACAGTCAACAACTCCTGGGAAGGAAGCAATTATTTTTTCTGGCAGCTTCTGGCTCAGAAAGGCTATATCATTGTAAGTGTGGACAACCGGGGCACCGATGCTCGCGGAGAGGAGTTCCAGAAGTGTACTTACCTTAATCTTGGCAAACTCGAAACCATAGATCAGATTGAAGTTGCAAAACACCTGGGTACCCTTGATTACATTGACAAAGACCGAATCGGAGTCTTCGGATGGAGTTTTGGTGGTTATTTGACATCCATGCTGATGACCAAAGGTGCGGATTACTTTAAAATGGGAATTGCAGTTGCTCCGGTTACATCCTGGCGTTATTATGATACCATTTATACGGAAAGATATTTACGAACACCCCAGGAAAATAAAGATGGTTATGATGACAATTCACCCATTAACTTCGCTGATAAGCTTAAAGGGAAATTTCTTCTTGTTCATGGCATGACAGATGATAATGTTCATTTGCAGAATTCCGTTGATTTTATCAGTGCATTACTAAAAGCCAACAAACAATTTGAAACGCTCTTCTACCCCAACAGTAACCATAATCTGTCGGGATTCCGGCTTAATCTATATACCCGTATGGAAAACTTTATTCTCAATAATTTATAACTCAGCAGCCTAGTCTAAAGATTTCTACTGCAACGATAATAAAAAATAAATTTCTGAATCAGATAATGACATACGGTTTATTCTTCATACAAATCGTAAGGTATTCAGGCAATAATTTTTTTGTTTTAACTTGGCAACCTGATTTTTTATTTTATTACTACACTCTATGATTGGACAGATACTCCGGCTCTTCTCACCCCATGACAGGAAATTTTTCCCACTTTTTGATAAAGCAGCAACCAATTTACATGACGGAGGACAGGCAATTTACCAACTCATGTTAAGTCATCCCGGAAAAGAAAGAATTGATCTTATCCGTAAGGTTGAAGATATTGAGCACAAAGGAGATGATATTACTCACGAAATTTTTAAAGAGCTGGGACGAAATTTTATTACTCCACTTGACCGCGAAGACATCTATCAACTGAGTACGTCAATTGACAATATTCTTGATTATATTTATGGTTCTTCCAAACGAATTGAACTTTATCAGATTCAGGAATTCACACCAGATATGATTAAGCTGGCAGAGCTTTTATCTAAAGCCACAGAAGAACTCCGGAGAGCCATTTTTGAACTGAAAAACATCCGGAAAATCAGAAACATTACTGATTCACTTGTAAGGGTTAACAGCATTGAAAATCATGCGGATGATATTTTTGATAATGCAGTTGCTTATCTCTTTCAACATGAAAAAGATGCTATCAACCTGATTAAAACAAAGGAAGTGTTAGCAGTTCTTGAATCGGCAACCGATATGTGTGAAGACACAGCCAACATTATTGAGTCCATTATTCTAAAGATGGCCTGATTCATGGAATACCTTTTTATCACTGTTATTGTTTTAGCTTTAGTCTTTGATTTTATAAACGGTTTTCATGATGCAGCTAATGCCATTGCAACCATCATTTCAACCAAAGTTCTTTCACCATTAACTGCTGTTATCTGGGCTGCTTTTTTCAATTTCATGGCCTACTGGATCTTTGAACTCAAAATTGCCGATACTGTTTCAAAAACAGTCCGGCCTGAGAATATAACTCTAACGGTTGTTGGTTCCGGCCTCTTGGCTGCTATAATATGGAATCTGCTCACCTGGAGATGGGGAATTCCATCAAGCTCATCACATACCCTCATCGGTGGTTTTGCAGGTGCAGGATTGGCACATGCTGGCGGCTTTTCAGCAATTCAGTGGGATGTGGTTATGCCAATCATTGGTTTTATTGTATTGGCACCGCTGATTGGTATGTTAATCTCAACCGTTATTTCTATAATTACATTGCATATTGTAAAAAAGCAATCTCCTTCAAAAGTTGACACCTATTTCAGACGGCTTCAGCTACTTTCTTCAGCAGCCTACAGCCTGGGGCATGGAGGCAACGATGCTCAGAAAGTAATGGGGATCATTGCTGCTGCTATGATTAGTAAAGGAATGATTACTTCTATCCATGAACTTCCGGAATGGGTTCCCTTAGCCTGCTATACCTGCATTGCACTAGGTACACTGATAGGCGGACGAAGATTGGTGAAAACAATGGGCCATAAAATAACTAAGCTAACTCCCTATGAAGGCTTTTGTGCCGAAACTGCAGGTGCCTTAACCCTTTTCGGAACTCAACATTTTAAAATTCCGGTTAGTACAACCCATACCATTACCGGTTCCATTGTGGGAGTAGGAATTTTAAAGAGAGTTTCTGCAGTAAGATGGGGTGTTACCCTGCGTATCATCTGGGCCTGGGTTCTGACGATTCCGGTATCAGCTTTGCTGGCGATCGGGATTATGAAAATAGTTGATTCCTATTTTTAAGAAACTTGTCTGCTGACTGTTACTCTCTACTGTAAATTGTGAATGAGATCATTTTCTGAAACTGTATAATAGTCAATCGGTATGAACAGAAATCACTTCCTGTTAACTAAATTTGGGTCAATCTGTAATACACTTGTTTTGCAAACAGACTAAAACCGAATTGACAAAACATCGAACAAATGAAAATATACACGATTCTTCTGGCCTTATTCTTACTTCCTGTACTCGCTGCCAGCCAGGCAGGCTTCAGATATAATCTTAAGCAGCCTTCAATTGAACTTCAATTACCTGAAATCCTGCATGAAGTATCTGGATTAACCGATATTGATTATGATCATGTTGCCTGTGTTCAGGATGAGCTTGGAATTGTTTTTATGTATAATTTCAGAACCGGAAAAATTACTGCTCAACATCGTTTTGACAGTGTCGGTGATTTCGAAGGATTAACCTATGCGAATAAAAATCTATTTATTTTAAGGAGTGATGGGAGACTTACTGAATGGAAGAATTTCCCCGATCGAATGATGCCTCTGAGAAACTATCAGTTACCGTTAAGTACCTCAAACAATGAAGGTTTATGCTATGATTCAAAGTTTAACAGGCTTTTAATTGCTGCAAAAAGTAAACCGATGAATCATGATTATAAATCAGAACGGTTTATTTATGCCTACGACCTGGCAGCCAAAAAACTACAGAAGAAACCGCTGCTGAGCCTGAATGTTAATTACCTGGAAGCAGTGGCAAAAAGCTATAACATCCATCAGAGGGACACCAACTCAAAAGGAGCTGTTAAGCCATTTAATTTGCGGCCATCAAGTCTTGCTATTCATCCAGTTACAGATGAAATTTATCTTATTTCTGCCGCAGATAAATTGTTGATTACAATGAACCGCAAGGGAGAGGTCACTTACATGCAGTCGTTAAACCCGGTAAAATTCTTAAAAGCAGAGGGTATCACATTTTTAGCAGATGGAACCATGATAATCACCAATGAAGGTGTAGGACAAAAACCAACTCTATATGTGTTCGAAATGCAAAACGACTAATTCCGGATTACAAATTCTGAAGTTGATGCCATTCGGCTGCGAAATGGACAAGTACTCAGATAAATTATATTCCGGATTCGCCCGGTTTTATTCTGAAACCAATCCTCCTGTTTCTGCTTTTACAAACTGTTAAGCTGGCATATTTCTATCCTTAGTCATCCAGCCTGCAACAATGGATTGGTTTCTGGATTCCAGTTCACTTTCTCTTTGTATAACCGACTGATAATGCTTTGGGATTGTTTTATGAAAAAGAATGACAGCAGGCTGTGCTTTTAGCTTTGTAGAAAAAAAACTGTTAATACCTTCCACAAATCAGCCTGACTTCAGCCATTCATTGGTCATTATTATGTTCATCAATAACTCTATGGCTAAATGAGATTCCGGATGTTCTGAGATCTTTGATGGGAATGAACAAAGAGTAGGAATAAGCAGCAACAAAAATTAACCTGGGCAGCATAAAGTCAGGCTTCTTCTTCATTATCACTGCCCCACTCAACTAAGCCAATTTCAAAGATTTGAATACGACCCTTACTTTTTAATAACAATCCCGTTTTCATCAATTTTTATTTTTACATCATCATCACTACGAATTGTTAAAGAGTCATCACCGGTACGGATACTGGTTTTCGAACCCTTTCTTTTGACTGTAATGTTCTTTCCGTTACTGATATGAATCTCTTCGTCATTCTGTTCATCCCTTTCAGGATTCTGATCGCAGCTTAGGCATTTCAATCCCTGCTCGGTCATTGTCCATGTATGCCCGGGCATATCATCATCAAGAATATCAGCGACATTATCCAGATCATCTAATAATTCTTCTGTTCCTTCAGTAAGGTACACACTCTTTCCGACAGGAACATAAAGTATCAGTCTTACCCTTTGTGACCTGTATTTTGTTTTCTTGGTGATTGGGAAATAATCACTGAAGCTCAGCAATGAATCTTTCTGAGTCATATTATACTGAATCAGCCTTGCATTTTCATAGGCTTGTTTTTCTGTTAACCCGCGTGCAGAATTAACCTGGACCAACTCAAACTGATCTCCCATTGCTTTTTTAATATCTAATGTTACTAGGCCCGGTATCAGGCTTTCATTATCACCTGACAGAACCGTAAACTTTCGACCGAAAATAAATCCTATGCGGTAATGATTATAACTGGCTTTATTCTCATACTTGGCATCCTGCATCCTGTCTACAAACAGGGTATCTGTTTCAGGAGTTAACAACTGAATGTTATTTCTGATTTTGCCTTCGGTCTGCAGTTCACGGGTAATATCCGTTACCACCCAGAAAGAAATAATGACACCGGTGATCATTAATAACACAGCTGCAATATTCAATGACTTTGATTTATACTTAATTCCGAAAAGTGCCTTAATTCCGGCAAAGAAGAGTGACAAAACCGGAATACCCAAAACAAGAATCAGTGCAATAATTGCCCATGTCTGTTGTGCTGTACTTAAGAACAAGTCTGAGATAAAGATCGGAATACTAATGCCGGCTACGCCAATCATGGCTAAAACAGTCATTCCGATTGCAAACAGAATAACTAGGGCAATGAGTGCAATAAAAGCAGCAACAATATAAAATACTCCTTTAAATACAACCCGGATGAGTACCAGGATGACTTCAAAAAAACGGGTAATTAAATTGCTTTTTTTTTCAGCTGGTTCTGCTGCTGCCTTTTGAAGCGAGCTTAGGTTAACAGATTCTCCTTTCATTTCAAGTTTCTGGGCATTGGAAACTGCCTTCGGGATAATGATAGCTAACACAATATATATTAACAAACTGGTTCCCCAGGCGAAGAAAGAAATGATAAACAACAGCCTCATCCATAATGGATCAATTCCCAACCGGTGACTTAATCCACTGCAAACTCCAGCAATAATTTTATCATCGGCATCTCGGTAAAGTTTCCGGTATTTTCGTCCTTCTTCAATATTAGAGGGCTTAGCTGTTTTTGTTTCTGAGGCTTCTTCCTGTTCAAATTGCTCCGGACGGCCCATGGTTTCAATAACAAAGGCAATGTCAGCTTCATTGACAACCTGTCTTCCACCGGCCAGGCGCTCTGAAAGAATCTCTGCAATCCGCCCTTCCACATCCTGCATAATCTCATCTCCGCCTTCGGAAGTTTTGAAATAGATCTTTACCGTATCAATATACTTTTTCATTTTTTCATAGGCTTGTTCTTCAATGTAGAAGACCATCCCCCCTATGTTAACTGTGATTGTTTTATTCATGATAGCAAGCTGTTTTTTATTGTTTTAAGGATTTAAGTTTATGATTGATTGGTTGTTTTACCCACTGCTTCAACCAATTCATTCCAAGTCTTCCCTAATTCATTCAGGAATTCATGGCCTAATGGTGTCAGCGAATAGTATTTACGCGGTGGACCGGATGTACTTTCAACCCAGCGGTATGAAAGCAATCCTGCATTCTTTAACCGGGTTAATAACGGATACAATGTACCTTCTACTACTATTAGTTTCGATTCTTTCATTTTACTAATAATATCTGAAGGATAAATTTCTTCCTTCGCAATAATGTTCAGAATGCAGAACTCAAGCACTCCCTTGCGCATCTGCGATTGTGTGTTTTCAAGGTTACTCACGACTTTTGTTTTTTATGATTAAATTGTGATGCAAAGATATATTAAAAGAATAGTACTATGCAATACATATTAGTAAAAAATTTTTATTTGTCTGAATATCAAGTTATTGTAAGTACCATTTTTGATATTACAGGCCGATTTTACCTGTTGTAACAAAAATTTCTCGCATGAGCTGCCATCACTCTATCTTCTTATCGGATAGATTTCTCATCAGATTCAGCCAAAAACCACGATTCATTCGTGAGTAAGTACCTTTATGCCCTTTAACACTTAATCATGAATCGAATTATTAATAGAATTGCAGTACTGGGTTCTGGTGTCATGGGCTCCCGCATTGCCTGTCATTTTGCCAATGCAGGGTTAGAAGTACTATTACTTGATATTGTTCCTAAAAATCTAAATGAAGATGAAAAGAATAAAGGCTTGGATCTGACTTCACCAAGGGTCAGAAACCGAATTGTCAACACCAGTCTTGAAACTGCTGTAAAATCCAATCCATCACCGCTTTTTAAGAAATCTCTGGCCAGGCATATTTCGACCGGCAACTTTGAAGATGACATGCACAAGCTATCAGGCTGCGACTGGATTATAGAAGCTGTGATTGAGAATGCCGACATTAAAAAAAGTGTTTTTGCAGAAGTTGAAAAGCACCGAAAACCCGGAACATTGATAACTACGAACACTTCTGGAATTCCAGTCCGGATGCTGCTTGACGGGCGGAGTGATGATTTCTGTAACCATTTTTGCGGAACACATTTTTTTAACCCTCCCCGATACCTGCCACTTCTTGAGATTATCCCTTCAGATAAGACAAGCAACGAAGTCATTGAATTCCTTTTTTGGTATGGTGAGGTTATCTTAGGTAAGACCACTGTTATTTGTAAAGACACACCGGCCTTTATAGCTAACCGGATAGGTGTTTTTGGCATAATGTCGCTGTTTCAGTCTATTGGATCAGGTTCACTCACTGTTGAGGATATTGATAAGCTTACGGGTACTGTTATAGGAAGGCCAAAGTCTGCAACGTTCAGAACCTGTGATGTGGTAGGTCTTGACACATTGGTTCATGTAGCCAACGGGCTGTATCAGAACTGTCCGGATGATGAAGCACATCAGCAGTTTAAGATTCCTTCTTTCATTCAAAAGATGGTTGATAATAAGTGGCTTGGTGATAAGACCAAACAGGGTTTCTACAAAAAAATAAAAGATGCCAGCGGAAAGTCGGAAATTTTGTCGCTTGATCTCAACACGCTTGAATACAAACCACAGTCAAAAACAAAATTTGCAACACTCGAACAGGCTAAAGCAATTGACAGCCTGAAAGACCGCCTGAAATTTCTTATTACAGGCAAAGATGCTGCCGGTGAATTTTACAGGAGTTCATTCGGAGCATTATTCAGCTATATTTCCAACCGGATTCCTGAAATAACTGATCATATTTTTCAGGTTGATGCAGCTATGAAAGCCGGATTCGGCTGGGAACTTGGCCCGTTTGAAGTCTGGGATGCTGTAGGTTTGGCTGAGGGGAAAAACTTAATAGAAGAACAGGGATTAAGAATTTCACCGTGGGTGGATGAGTTAATAAATTCCGGGAAACAATCATTCTATGAGATTAAGGATAATGCCCGCCTTTGCTATGACATTGACACAAAGGATTATAAAATAATAGAAGGCCAGCGTCATCTGGTCATGCTTGAAAAAAGAAGATCTTCTACCATCTGGAAAAACGCAGGGTGTGATTTACTGGATCTGGGTGATGGTATTCTTTGCCTGGAATTTCACACCAAGATGAATACAATCGGAAGCGAGATTGTGGAAGGTATGAATAAAGCCATTGATACGGCTGAAAATGGTTTCAGAGGATTGATTATTGGTAATGAAGCGGCAAATTTCTCTGCCGGAGCAAATCTTGCATTGATTTATTTGCTTGCCATCGAACAAGAGTTTGAACAGATTGATTATGCAGTCCGTGCTTTTCAAAGCATGAATATGCGGATTCGATACTCGTCAATTCCGGTTATTGTTGCTCCTCACGGCCTAACTCTGGGGGGTGGTTGTGAAATGAGCCTGCATGCCGATAAAGTGGTAGCAGCAGCTGAGACATATACCGGCATGGTGGAATTCGGTGTCGGACTCATTCCCGGTGGTGGCGGGACAAAGGAATTCGCCCTCCGGTTTGCTGATGAATTGAAACCGGGTGATATCGAGCTGAATGCATTCCGTCAGCGGTTACTGACGATTGCACAGGCAAAAGTCTCCATTTCGGCTGCTGAAGCTTTTGATATGGGAATTTATAAGGAAGGAAGAGACCAGGTGGTTATGAATAAATCAAGACAACTAACTGTAGCAAAACAAGCGGCACTCCTTTTAGCTGATTCCGGTTATGTTAGACCAATGATCCGGAAAGAAATCAGGGTTCTTGGTAAAAGCGGATTAGGAACGGTTTATGCAGGAGCCAATGCTATGCTTGCAGGGAATTATATCAGTGAATATGACAAAGTTCTTTCAGAAAAGCTAGGGTACATCCTCTGTGGTGGTGATCTTTCGGCTCATTCGCTTGTAACTGAACAGTACCTGCTTGACCTGGAGCGTGAGGCATTTCTGTCGCTGTGTGGAGAAAAGAAGACGCTTGAGCGTATTCAGTCCATTCTGACAACCGGGAAACCGCTTAGAAATTAGTACCCATTTTATTTTAGACTGAATGCAATATGACTAATCGCAGGCGTGCAATTCTAACTGCAGTTTCGCTTACAATTGGGTTTTTGCTCTCCATTCTTTTATTTTACTTCAAGAAGGGAGACCTCAATCAGCAGTCCTGGTTTTTTCTTGGAACAGTACTTGGCTATTCTATATTAATTGTTGTCGGCATTGGCTGGTATCTCCAGAAGCGTTCAAACCGGAATGATTGAATTCAGACCTCAGTAATACCATCAGGTAGCTGCATTCGTATTTCCCTTTTTTCTCTGTCAATTTCTTCAATAAACTCAGGGATCAGCGGAATAAGAATTTCCTTGGATTTATATTTCAGTAAAGCTAATGGTTGCATTGCATTTCCATAAACAGTGAGAATTCTCCCAATTTCTCCAATAATTTTATCAGTAATTAAAAAATTTCTTACCTCGTGAAAATAAAACTTCTTGCCTTTCAGCGGGGGCAACATCATCAATGGCAGACAGGCTGTTGCCCAGATATACCGTTGAGCTTCTTCCGGTGAGTTCAGCGTAGTAAGTTGAACAATGGCAGTATTACCATTCACTGAAATTTTCTGAACTTTAAATTTAACAAGCGAACTTGATTCTTTAAGCCATAACTCATCCAGATCCTTATACCGTTGCGGATCATCAACATCCAGGTTTAAAACAAGTGCTCCTTTGATTCCATGAATTCTTGAAACATATCCTAGCTCGTAAAAATCATTTGAATCCATGCAGTAAAATTAAAAATCAGCAACTGACTTTGCTGGCTGATATATCTGATTAAATTCCTGAATCCAGACTCTCTAGCAGTTGGCTAAATTTGCAAGATGCTCAATGACATAAAGCACAGCCTGAAGTCTTCAAATGCACTAACCAGGCTGATTATCGTAAATGTAATCATCTTTGTTACGGTTCATCTTACTCAGGTTTTTCTGACATTATTCAATTCCCGTTTCAATCTGGCAAACTGGTTTAATGAGGAAATGGCAATGTATTCGGATTGGGATGCGATGTTAACTCATCCATGGGGAATACTTACTTATCAGTTTGTTCATCAGAACTTGTTACATATTTTATTTAACATGCTTTGGTTATTCTGGATGGGAAGAATTTTTGTCGATCTTCTGGGCTATCGTAAATTGTTGAGTGTTTATCTCCTGGGAGGAGTTGCAGGTGCATTCATTTTTGCAATCGCTTATCATCTGTTCCCTTTATTTACAGATATCAGTCAGTATGCCAGAGTTATCGGAGCATCAGCAAGTGTTCTGGCTATAACAATAGCAACTGCTACCCTTGTCCCTGATTATAGCATCAGTCTGCTTTTCTTCGGCCAGGTCAGGCTAAAATATCTTGCATTGGCAGCTGTACTGCTTGATCTGCTTAGTATTTCCGGCTCTAATGCCGGTGGGCACATTGCTCATCTTGGCGGTGCATTATTTGGATTTATTTACATCAGGCAGCTTAAGCAGGGAAATAATCTTGGCCGCTTCTTGGATCAGCTTACAGCATGGATTGAAATGATCTTCAAACCAAATAAGAAAATGAAGGTTGTTTATTCGAAGAAGAAAACGACAACTCCTGATCAGCAAATCATTGACCGGATATTAGATAAAATCAGCAAGTCCGGCTATGAAAGTTTATCAGCTGCAGAAAAAGAAATCCTGTTTAAAGCCAGTAAAAACTGATTTATTGAGCCAGAAATTTTTTAATCTTTTCAAAGTACAGATCCTTATCGGTCAGAAAATTTTCTGAATTTGAAGGGCTTTCTTTAACAACATAGGTTTGCGTTACATTCCTGATACCTTTTACTTCATTGGGGCCTATTAAAAGGTCTTTAGGAGAAACTATGATCATCAGCCCGCTCAGTTTTGCTTTTGGTTTATCAAAAGCATGTACGGGCTCATAATTTTTATCAAAACCAAACGGGATATTAATATCCTTGTTCAGTTTCTCCTTAATCTGCTTTTTCATAAACTCAAGGCCGGTCCAGGGACCGTCTGCAATCACTTTCCGGGTTTCAGGTCGCTGGGCTCCTACTCCGATACTCAATCCGGCACCAATTCCTAATCCATACAAATCAAATTTTGTAATAGCCCGTGATTTCCGAAGGTAATCCAGAACGGCATTTAGGTCGCTAATAAACTGAGGGTAAATAAACAAATCAGGGTCAATTTCAAAATCACTGCTTGATCCAAATCCTCTATAATCGTATGTACAAACGTTATATCCAGCAGAGAGAAAAGCATTAACAATTTCAAGGTTATCTCCCATATTACCATCTCCACTCGCACTAATGACTACCCAGTTTGTTGTTTTTTTAGGTTGCTCGAAAAACCAGCCATTTAGAATTGCACCATCCTTTTGTGCAATTTTTTCTTCCTTATAGGTCATACCGAATTTAGATGGAAGCACCTTGTATTCACGGGATGGATGGAGAGCATTTGCCTGACAATAAATGACAGACAACAAGATAAAAAGTATTTGTTTCATTTGAAATTTGATTTTGTCGCAAATAAAATAAAGAAGATACGTGTAAAATGAAAGTTTTATTAACATCATCAGTTTGTCGCAACAGGAAATTCTTCCCTGAGAAACAGATGAATCATTTTTATATTGTTAATAAAATAACTACTATGAATCCCGTTTATAAATCAGGAATTTAATTTTGCTCTATGAGAAAAACGATTATTCTGTTTTTGTTATTCCCAGTTTCACTTCTGGCTCAGACATATTCTGTTTTTAAAGGTGATACAATAAACTATACTGATCAGAAAGGTCTAAAGCAGGGAATCTGGAAACGGTATTACACGAATGACACTTTGTTTTCACGTGCTTTTTTTAAAAACGGGAAACAAGTGAATGAATCGGTTACCTATTATCCAAGTGGGAAAATAAAAACTCAGGTCATTTTTGATCACTCCGGTAAAAGGGCAACAGCCACCATGTTTTATGAATCAGGCCGGACAAAAGCAACTGGTTTTTATTTTGATGAGAAAAAAGACAGTACCTGGAACTATTATAATGAAGCAGGGAAACTGACTTCAACCGAAGTATATCAGAAAGGAATGAAATCTGGTGTCTGGAAAACATTTTATGAGAACGGAACTGTTGCTAAGGAACTATCTTGGAACAAGGATAAACGTAACGGAACTCAGAAAGAATATTTTGAAGATGGGAAACTAAAGTTGTCAGCAACATTTAAGAATGATACGTATGAGGGTAAACTAACGATGTATCATCACAATAGCCGAATCTGGTACACCGGTAATTACATCAATGGACTGAAAGAAGGTGACTGGACCTATTTTAAGGAAGACGGCTCAGTTGAGTACATAGAGAGATTTAAAAATGGTATTTCTCAAAACACCCCTGAACCTGAAAAAAATTGAGTGACTGCCTGATCTCAACCGCTTATTCAAAACATTACTTTTTATTTATCTTACCAAGGTAACTCTTCCCGAGTAATAATAATCTTTACCAGAAAGTGTTTTCATTTTAATTGCATAAACATAAATCCCTTCAGGAACCGGATTCCCGCTTTTATCCGTACCATTCCATGTTTTAGTATAAGAGTCATTTTGAAACACCTTCTGACCCCATCGGTTGAAGATACTCATACTGTATGAGGCGATATTCATTTCATAGCCAACATCAAAGAAGGTCTCATTGAAACCGTCAAGATTGGGGGTAAATGCATTGGGAACAAAGAAAGGAGTAATGTAAACATCCTCCTTGTAGGAGGCCGTACATCCAGCAATATTCGTAACTACAAGAGTAACAACAAACGTTCCGGGCTCATCATAAATACAACCCGGATGCTGAAGTGTAGAAGTCTGACCGTTCCCAAAATCCCAGTACCAGGAAACAGCATGTTGTGAGAGATCCGTAAAACTAATCAGCCCGTTTACCAAACTAGCTTCTTTTGGATTTACTGTAAATTCTGCTACCGGCAATGGTGGCATCTCTATCTGGATATTCTGGGTTAAACTGTCAATACACCCAAAAGATGTTGTAATCACAAGTTTAACAGGATAAATACCGGATTGAGTAAATACAAAACTAGGACTAATAAGATTGGAATGACCCATATTACCAATAGTCCAGTTAAAGATTGATGCCGGAGGATAAGTTGATGTATTTACAAAGTGAACGATGTAGCCTTCACAAGTAAGGGTTGAGTCTGTACTAAAACTGGCAACTGGCACCTGATGAGCTGTAAAATCTTTTGAAATGCTGTTTTTACATCCATTAGCATCGGTTACTGTAACAGTGTAGGTTCCAGTTGCTGTTACCGTAATTGAAGGTAATGTCTGGCCGGTGTTCCACTGATAAGAAACAAATCCTGAAGTGGCAGTAAAGGTTGATGTTTCACCTTCACAAACATCAGTAATACCGGTAATTGAAGGCAGTGGCAGCGGATGCACGGTTACAGTAGCTGACCCGGAAACCGTACCAGCACAATTGGCATCCGAAATACTAATGAGTGTATAAGTTTGAGATATTCCTGGAGAAACCTGAACCGTTTCAGGATTATTGCTTGTTGAAAATGGGCCGAAGGTATTGGTCCCGTTAGAATAGTAGTAAGTGAAAGGAGCGGAGCCGGTAAAGGTTAAGTCAAATGTCGTTGATTCTCCGGAACAAATTTCACTGTTATTACTGATTGTGGCAGTTGGAATCTCATTTACTGAAATAGTAGCACTACCGCTGGCAGTACCCGTACAATGATCATCCGCAACTGCAATCATGGTGTAGGTAATTGTTGCCGAAGGCTGTATAGTAAATGATTCAGAAGTATTCATTGTAGTAAAGGGACCTAATAAGGTACTGCCATCATGATAGGAATATGTAAAAGGCGGAGTACCGGTAAAGTTAATTGTTAGCGTAGCCGGGCTGCCATCACAAACTGATGTTGTTCCGGAAATTACTGCAGTAGGTAATGGGTTGACAGTAACAACAGCAGAACCTGAAACAGTACCGATACAATTAACATCACTGATCGAGCCCAGCGAATAAGTCGTAGTTAAACTGGGTGCAACCTGAATAGTTACCAGTGAATTTGAGGTAGTAAACGGACCAAACGTACTGCTTCCATTTGAGTAGGAATACATAAATGGTGCTGAACCTGTAAACGCAATATTAAAGGACGTTGAATCGCCTGAACAAATGATACTGTTTCCAGAGATAAGCGCTTCAGGTATTGCATTAACAGTAATAATGGCCGTTCCTGATGTCGAACCTGTGCATCCGGCACCAATAACCTGATTAGTTAATCCGTAGGTAGTAGTTGATGTTGGAGTTACCGGAATGGTTACTGTTGTTGCTGAAGTTGTAAATGGACCGGAAACATTAACACCATCCGTATAGCTGTATTCAAACGGAGCAACCCCTGTAAAGGTAATGGTAAGATTTGTTGTTTGCCCGCTACAAATTGTTTGTGTTCCAGTAAGAACAGCCGATGGTAACGGAATTACCGTTACAGTTGCACTACCGGAAACGGTACCCGAACAGTTTCCGTCTTCAACAGAAATCAGGTTATAGGTTGTATTCGATGTGGGTGAAACTGTTATAGAAATAGTTGGATTATTTGTTGAAACAGGTCCGATTGTTGAAATCCCGTCAGAATAAGAATAGGTAAACGGAGCGGTTCCTGTAAAAGTTAGATTTAGATTGGCATGTTCTCCATTACAGATAGTACTGTTCCCTGACAATACAGCAGTCGGCAACTGATGTACTACAACAGTTGCAGTTCCGCTTACTGAACCTGCACAATTTGCATCACTAACAGAAATCAGTGTGTATGATGTGGTATTTGCCGGTGAAACCTGAATCGTTGCAGGGCTGCTGTTTGCAACCAACGGTCCATAAGTTGTTATTCCGTCTGAATAACTATAGTTATAGGGAGCTGTTCCTGTGAAAGATACCTCAATAGTAGTCTGATCACCACTACAAATAGTCGGATTCCCAACGATTACTGCGGTTGGTAATTCATTCACTGTAACAGTTGCACTACCAGAAACAGTTCCTGTACAATTTGCATTGCTGACTGAAACCAGACTATAGGTTGTTGTTGTCGCTGGTGAAACTGAAAACACATGAGGATTGGTAACATTATTAACCACAACATTACCCGGATTATAAGTGAGCGTATAGGGCCCGGTGGCATTCCCTGTAAAGTTCACTGTAATATTTGTGCTTTGGTTTTGACAGATACTTGTTGTTCCGCTGATTGTAGCTTCGGGTAATGCATTCACGGTTACTTGTGCACTACCCTGGAAACTTGTACCACATAAGGCATTCCCCGAAGCTGCTGTTAGAGTGTAGTTAAAACTAGATGTTGGATTTACAGCGATGACGATTGGATTTGAGTTTGACGTCCCGGTTTGTGGTCCCGATGGTGTTGTCAGGGTATAACTGAATGGCGGACTTCCACCTACAAATGAAATCTGAATATTGGTAGATTGTCCTTCGCAAATCGTTGCCCCCCCCGATAAAGTAGCAATGGATAAGTCATTCGAGGTTGTCAGATTAACCGGAGGTGGGAATAACAGTGTTCCACACGAATCCCCACCGGTAGATTGAAACTGAATCACATAAATAACAGCCTGACCGGTTGTTAAATTATAATTAAGAGTAATTGGCAGGGGTGCATTCCAAGTGAAAGGTCCAATGGTATCCTGAGCAATGGTATCATATAAAGTATAGATATATGGAAACGTTCCGGATGAATCTTTGGCACACGTCCCCGGATTGATACAATTTATATCTATTACCAGATTAGCAACAGGGACACATGGATTGGGAACTGTACCTGACAAAGTAAGGTCGCTTACAGCAGGATCACACTCAAAAATATAAACCGAATCCTTTGCCTTACAACTGGCCGACAAATTATTCATTGCTAGTAAATGATACATTCCCTGATTATTCACTGTAATAGATTGCATGCTGGACGAGGTTGCAGGCCCGGTCCATTGATAAATCAAACCGGACGGATCGGCAGTAAGCGTTACAGATTGGCCCGGACAAATCGGGATGGTATCATCCGGAGGTAAAATGCCGACTAACAATGTATCATAGACGTAATAGATTTCGAAAGATGACCAGCTTTGACACGGTAAGCTATCAGGCAGCATCACTCTGTATAATATTGTGTCATTACAAAGTGATTTCGGAAATGAATCCGTATAAGCAAACAAATTATTAGCAACTGAGTCTATCAGTGTCCAGGGACCGGTTGTATAAGGATATTTTCTGTATATGTAATAATCTGAACCGGTTGATGGTAAAACCGGATTGTGTACCGGGTTCCATGTCAATTCAGCTTCCCGTCCGGGGCCGGGAGCAACATGAAGCTTAATCGTACTGGCAATATTTGACAGTTCGGAGAATTTGTCTTCAACACAACCTGAATTGACTTTCATGCGGAAGTAAATGGAAGTATCCTGGGCATGAACTCCAAGTGTATTCACCAAGGTAAGTGCCGGAATCAGCAACGTTGATGCTGGCCGACTAAAAACAGAATCAATTAATTGAAAAGGACCTAATGCATTCAATGAACAATAGATCAGGTATTTCTGAAATATACCGGTAGAATCATTCCGTGGGGAAGGCTTCCAGGATAATGTTACATTTCCAAGACTATCCTGAACTGAGGCACATCGGATTTCAGGTGGTGGTGTTTTGCACTTATCCTCAACCGTTATAGAAATGGTGTTGGTATTTTGCCCGGGAGCACGACAATAATCGTCCTTTACTTTAATTACAAAATTATAGGTATTCCTTATATTCCCACACACCGTATCAATAAGTTCACACGAAATTGGCCAATCCAGGTTCATTTGTGTTCCATAAAGGGCAGTTAGTGGTAAAGGTACATTTGTATATGCGCAGGGTTCGATCAGGCAATTCCCATTAGGGTTATTTGATGGATTAGCAATCTCACTGCCTGATATGGAAAATATTACACTCTGAACTCCGATTAAAGGATGCGGATCTGTATCAAAAGCAACAATCTTCAGTTTTAATGTATCACCCGGGCAAAGTGTATCTCTGTTATTTACTAAAGGCAGATTCGTTTTTCTGTTAATAATAGAAACCTGTGGAGGAACATTAGGAACTGAAGGAGTTACCGGAATAATACAACCTCCGATAAGCACGATATTGATTTCCCGGAAAATTTCAGCTGCAATCGTTCCACACTTATATGCTGTTACTTTAATGACAGTAACGAAATATCCCTGAGTAAAAGAGGTGAAAACAATTTCTCCATTCTGCACATTCAAAGCTACAGGAATATTAGCAGGATTTTGGGTTGGGCCTGGCAGGGGACTATTCACTGAGTATCCTGGAGAATATGCCTGAGGTGCAATCGGTGGTTCACTAACCGGATAGTCCCATGAGTAAACCAGTGAATCCTGTTCCACATCAACTGCATTATGGTTATAGGTATATTGATAGCCGGTGCAGATAATGACATTTGGCTTTTCGGCAAAATAGGGAGAATTATCATTGCATTGACCAGAAATAAATCCATTATACGGATACATTCGGGCACGAATTCCCATTCCCAAACTTCCGGCACCTGCCATATTAGTTAATGAAGCACTTCTGCAACATTCGCCCCAGCTAAATAACCAGCCTGTTGTCGGTGGAATACCCGGCAGGATGACTGGTGCCGAACGATAAACATATTCATGAACTGCTCCGGGCCCGCCTCCTGATCCCTGATTTGCCGGACAAACAGGACAAGCCTGAATACCCGAACCGGCTGAACCGGTCGGACTGATATCCGTCAAAGAAATCAGAGAAAGTGGAATGGAAGATACTCCGGGAACAGTTGTTGTTAAGGTAACTGATGACGGACCCGGTATCCCATTACAATCCCTGTAAAACTTCATTTCAAAGATATAACTGGTCCCCTGGCATTTCCAGGTCAACTCACCTCCCATTCCATGGGAAGCAAACAAATAGTTTGAAATCAGAATAGCCGGAAGCAGAAGGATAACTCGCAGATGATTATACATTGCTGTAGTTTCTAAAATTATGTAAATATAGTGATGATTGCCTTTTATTTTCCTTTGCGAAGAAAATAAAGCTTTTGCTGAACTCCTATAATACAAAAGTATTAATTAGCCAACAGTCACCTGGTAGAAATCATCTTTGTTAAAGTACTTTTTTGCCAGGCTGGCAAGTTCTGCCGGCCGGATTGACGCTAAGGTATGAAGATAGCGTTTATGAAAGCTGAAATCCAGTCCACTGAGAAAGAGATTCCTGTAAACCTTTGAGAGCTGAATTGGTCCATTAATGGCTCTTTGGAAGTTCCCGTAGAGGTAATTCTGAACCAGCGACAATTCTTCTTCTCCAACCGGTTCTTTCAGTCTTTCAAGTTCTTTATATATCTCCGAAATCGCTTCATCCGTTACACTTTTTCCAACCTCGGTTGCAATAAAAAAGGAGCTGACTCCGGGTAAGTTCTGTAATACAGAATTAATTCCATAGGTATAACCCTTATCTTCTCTGATATTGGCCATTAACCTTGAACCGAAATAGCCGCCAAGAATTGAATTTAAAATACTAAATGGAATAAAATCAGGATGGGTACGATCATAAAAGGGCCTTCCGATCCGGATGGCCGTTTGCACAGTTTCTTCCTTACCGATGTGAAGCTGCCTTTCGGCTGATGACTGGTATAAAGGTTTTCTAATCCCGGCTGTAAAACCATTGAGACGGGGCAGCAATGCCATAATTTCATTCACAGTTCCTGAGTCAGCTTTTCCTGCAATGAAAACAGCCATCCCCGAATTTAAAAATTCCTTTTTATGAAAATCTGACAACTCCTCCCTGTTTAATGATTTATAGTCTTCAGGTTTCTCTTCAAATCCAAAAACTGAATTGCTTCCAAACAAAAGACGATTAAATGCTTTCCTTGCCAGGTAATTTACTTTATTTCTTTCTACGCTTATCCGTTGAGCTGCACGGGCTTTGTACACTTCCAATTCATCTTCCGGGAAGTTGGGTGTTAAAATAATTTCACTGATTACAGGCAACAGTTTTTTAAGGTGTTTTGTAAGAGAAGAAATCGAAACAACCGAACTGGAGGCATGACACTCAGCAGAAAATACCGCACCATGGCTTTCAAAGATTTCTGCAATTTGAAACGATGAACGGTTTGTTGTTCCGCTATCCAGCAAATAAGCC
>JADLBQ010000016.1 GCA_020847635.1 Bacteroidia bacterium | reverse complement strand
CTCTATTGGCCAGTTTTACTATGCTTCAAGGCCTAATGGTACTTTTACAGAAGATCAGAGTTCGACCCCGCTCTACACCAATGAAACGATTTACATTAAGAATCTCAAAGTTGGAGGAATACCCCAAACTGCCCTAACGGCCGGTGTCAGCTACCGCTCTCCAAAATTTTGGCTGGTTAATATCAATGTCAATTATTTTGATAACATCTACATTGACTTCAGCCCGATCAGAAGAACTGTTGAAGCACTTGACTTGCTTGATGCCGGTAGTGAACAGTTCGAGAAAATCTTAAAACAGGAGAAAGCAGATGCTAAGCTGACCGTTGATGCATTTTTCTCATGGTCGTATAAAATCAACCGGCTGATCAAGGACCTTAAAAGAAACTCATTCTTTGTTATAAATGCCGGAATAACCAACCTGTTGAATGAGCAAAATTTTAAGACCGGAGGGTTTGAACAACTTCGGTTTGATTTCAGACAACAAAATCCGGATAAATACCCTCCAAAATATTTTTACGCTTATGGACGGACTTATTTCTTAAGTTTTATTTTCCGATTTAACTGATGGTATAATTAAGAATATTTATTAATATGAAAAAGCTGCTCTTCTTATTATCTTTTATTCCGGTATTATTCTTTACCTCCTGCCTTAAAGATGAATTTGACCCACCTGAAAATAATAATTCAGACCCGGCTGGTATAACATCTAACCTTACAATTGCTGGCTTTAAAGCATTGTATTCCGATACCATCCTGAATCACAATGCTATAGTTCAGGTTGATCAAGACTTTATTATTGAAGGTATTGTTGCTGCTGATGACAAATCAGGAAATTTCTATAAGAGTATTATCATTCAGGATGGTACAGCAGGAATTGCCATACGGATTGATCGTACAGATTTCTATACCGAATACCCGGTAGGCCGAAAAATATTTGTAAAGTGTAAAGGACTTTTTATTGGACAATATAATAAGCTTATTCAGATGGGTGGATATATTGATAACTCCAGTAATCCGCCATCTGTAGCATCTATCCCCTCACCCCTGATCCAGAATTATTTTATTAAAGGTAAATGGGGGCTGCAGGTAACTGCAGTTACCACCGATATCCCCGGACTTAGTGATGCCTATCAGAACATGCTGATAAAGCTTGAAAATGTGGAATTTCAACCAGCTGACACTGCTCAGCCTTATGCCAATGCAACATTGCAACAATCTGTAAACAGAACATTAAAAGATTGTAATGGCAATTCCATTATTCTGCGAACCAGTGGCTATGCTGATTTTGCCAATTCAATGACAGCTACAGGCAACGGAACGCTATATGCCATTTACCAGGTTTTCGGATCAACCAAACAACTCTATATCCGCGATTTGAATGATGTTCAGCTAAACAGGACAAGATGCGGAGGAGGAACTGGCAGCCCAACCCTTATTTCGATTATGAATGTCCGTTCACTGTTTTCGGGATCAACAATAACCATTCCGGCCAATAAGAAAATTAAGGGTATTATCATCTCTGACCGGTTAAATCAGAATACCGATACCAGAAATGCTGTCATTCAGGATTCAACTGGTGGAATTGTCATTCGTTTTTCCTCAAATCACACCTTCGATATGAATGATGAACTTGAGGTAGATGTCAGCGGTCAGGAATTAAGCATGTATAATAACCTGCTTCAGCTTAATAATGTTCCTAATGCTCAGGCAAGTAAAACCGGGACAGGAAATGTCACTCCTCAGCTCGTTACGATTTCTCAATTGAACAGCAGTAACTGGAATGACCTTGAATCAACCCTTATAAAAATTGATAATTGTACAATCAGTGGTGCGCAGCCTTTAAATGGTAACAAAACACTTAATGACGGAACCGGCACTTTCACCTTGTTTACCCGTAATCAGGCAACTTTTTCAACGACCAATTACCCTACCGGAACAGTCAGTGTCACCGGCTTGCTGACAATCTTTAATACAACTAAGGAAATTTCGGTACGCAATATGTCTGACTTTCAATAAATCCAAGTCACTGAAGTTTACTCAGGAGCCAATGATTCGCTTCAGATCATTAATCTGAGCATCCCATAACCTTCTGGTTTCCTCTTCATCCTCTGGAAGGCAATAATCTGTTACAAGTAAAGAGACATCGTTGGTTAATTCAGCTTTTTGTATTTCAAAGCGAAGTGAGTTATTTTCAGTTTTATCAAGCCAGATAAATTCAATCAGTTTACCATCCCGCTTATGGCCAATTCTGGCATAGGCTGTCTCATCTCCCCATTTAAATTCATAAATACCATTACTTATATTCACATTATCTGCAAACCAGTCTGCCAGCCCCTGTGCAGTACTTAAAAAATTAAACAATATTTTGGGAGATGAATGAATCAGAAACTCTAATTGAATTACTTGTCTGGCTGGCATACCATAAACTTTTTAAGGTTATGGCAAGTATAAAAATTTTAACTAAAAAAACTAATGCTTTTGGGCAGGTTGCATTTTTTTTAGACTAAGAATTGAAAAATCACTATCAACCCTCCTGACAGTATTAATTAATTTACCTAGCCCGGTTATTTCCATCTCTATTGTATCATTTTCCATCAGCCACTGTGGTTTAAAATCCGGATTATTGAGCTTACCGGTTCCGTTTAATTCAAGAAAACAGCCTGTACCTACGGTACCTGAACCAATCACATCTCCGGGCAGAATGGAAACACCATACGAACATCGCTCAATTATTTCGGCAAAGGTCCAGTCCATATCACCGGTATTGCCTGCTGAAACCTGAATACCATTAACCTTACACGTCATCTTCAACCGATAACTATTACCTGTATGGCCTGGTTTTGGGCTTGTCAGGTATTCCATAAGTTCGTCCGGAGTAACCAGAAACGGACCAATCGCTGTTGAAAAATCCTTGCCTTTGGCTGGACCCAGATTGAGTTTCATTTCCTCCATTTGAAGCGTTCTGGCACTCAAATCATTCATTATGGTAAACCCGGCAATGTAGGAATCAGCTTTCTCAGCGTGAATGTTCTTACCAGATTTACCCATAATCACAGCCCACTCCAATTCAAAATCCAGGTTGCTGAAATGATCCTTCATGCACCAGACATCTCCCGGACCTTGGACTGCATTATGATTAGAAAAATAAAAGATTGGATATTGATCAAATTCAGGAATCATCTCCACACCCCGGTTTCTTCTGGCCGCTGCAACATGTTGTCGGAATGCATATCCATCACGCAGGGAAGTTGGGCGGGTAATTGGTGCCAGCAATTCAACCTGGCTAATATCAATTGCTTCAAGCGGTGCCCTGCCCGACTTGATATCACTATCTATTGTCTTAGCCAGTTCCATTGCAGAATCTCCGGCAGCTAAAAATTCCGACATATCCGAGGCAAGCTTTTCCCCTTTTACTGCAGCTGCTTTTTTAAGATCATAGATCTTATTCTCATGAAAGATGGACAGGAAAATTTCCGATTTATGCTGGCATGTAACTAATTTCATTCTTCACTATAATTTAGTTTTATTATTTTGCACAAATGTATGAAAGTCAGATTAGTAAAGAATTATACAAACAAGCTTCATAATTGCCTAAGTCAGTGATTTGAATTAGGTTTGCATCCAATCAGATTTCTATGCTTCGTGTTGGAATCATTGGAACCGGCCACCTTGGAAAGATTCATTTGAAACTCCTGCAGTCAAACAGCAGGGTATCCATATCAGGATTTTTTGATATCGATCCTGTGCAGACTGTTCAAACCCAAAAGTCTTTCCAGGAAAAATCATACTCATCTTTTGATGAATTGATTGAAAACTCAGACGCGCTGATCATTTCATGTCCTACTCCGTTTCATCATCAGTATGCATTGCAATGCCTGAAAAATGGGAAGCATCTGTTTATAGAAAAGCCTTTAGCAGCTACAGTGAAAGAGGCAGAAGAAATTGCGACTCTTGAGAAAGAAACCGGATTGATTGTTCAAACCGGTCATGTTGAACGATTTAATCCGGCATTCAAAGCTGCAAAACCATTCATTAAGCAACCGATGTTTATCGAAGGTCACCGGTTAGCCCAGTTTAATCCCAGAGGAACGGATGTTTCGGTTATTCATGACCTGATGATTCATGACATTGATATTATTTTGAGCGTTGTCCCTTCAACAGTGAAGGCTATCCATGCCAGTGGTGTAGCCGTTGTTAGTGACTCTCTTGACATTGCCAATGCCCGCATTGAATTTGAAAACGGATGTGTGGCTAATCTGACTTCAAGCCGGATGAGTATGAAGAATATGCGTAAAGCAAGATTTTTTCAACCAGATGCCTATATCAGTGTTGATTTTCTTGATAAAAAGGCTGGCATTCTCGAATTGCATGAAGTTTCGGGAACTCCTGACCCATTGTCAATTGTAATTGATTTAGGTGAAAAAGGACAGAAACTGATTTATATGCAAAATCCTGAAATCAAAGAAAGTAATGCCATTCTCGAAGAACAACAAGAATTCGTATCAGCTATTCTTGATCATAAACCGGTAACGATAAATGCTCTTGCCGGATTATCGGCAGTTCGGATTGCAAACCTGATTGCCGAAAATATACAGAAGACCAGCCACCTGAATTTTACAAATGTTTGAAATGAAATTACCATTGCTTTGGATTATCTTAACCGGATTAATCATTCAGTCATGTAACCTGATAAACCCTTCCGAGCAGATTCCTTCTTATTTGCAAATCAATAACGTCAGTGTTAACACGACTGCACTTCAGGGGAGTAACAGCCATAGAATAATTGATATTTATTTGATTATTGATAATGAATCGGCTGGTTCAGATCCGGTAGGATCCACTGTCCCGTTGCTGGTTGAAGGGCAACACAGCGTTGTCATGTCGGCTGGTATCAGTGTCAATGGAATTGCAGCAGCACGGGGTATCTATCCGTTTTACAAGTCCTATTCAACTACACTTAATTTCATTCCTGAGCAGGTTATAACGGTGTCACCGGTTTTTGAATATACTGACAATGCCATCTTTAAATGGATGGAAAACTTTGAAGACCCCGGAACCGGAATTGGATTTATTACATCAGTCGGAACCTCAGCAGAAATCAATTTTCTGCCTGCAGGTGACCCTGATATTTTTGAAGGAATCAGCAGTGGTGTAATTAGGCTGAACAGTTCCTATCCGGGTTTTGAAATTGAGACATCACTCAGTTTTACTCTTCCAAAAGGGAATAATGTTGATTTTCTGGAAATCAATTACAAGTGCAGTACACCTTTTGAAATCGGTGTAATTTCAAATTATCCTCAGACAGGACCTCAACAAACATATATTATTACCGTTAATAAAAAGTCGGAGTGGAATAAACTCTATGTTGACCTGACCTCAGTCCCTACCAATAACAGGGATGCTGCCGATTTTAAATTGTATATGAAGGGGAGTCTTACAGACAATAATTCAGAAGCAGTTTTTTATTTTGATAACCTGAAGATTGTCCATAACTGATGAATCAGCGGTTTGAAACCATCAAATACATTATTGCTGACTTTCTAGCTGCATTACTGGCATGGAGTGGCTTTTACATTTACCGGAAAATTTACATTGAAGCGGTTAAATTCGATGGTGGAATCCAAATCTTTAATGACTGGAAGTTTTATCTGGGTATAATAGTACTTCCAATTATCTGGATTCTCTATTATACACTTCTTGGTTTCTATAACAATATTTACAGAAAAGCAAGAATTAAGGTTGCTGTTCAGACTTTTTACGCTTCCTTATCAGGTGTGATTGTGATCTTCTTTTTTCTGCTTTTAGACGACATAATAATCTCTTACAAGACTTACTACCAAACTTTTCTGGTACTCTTTTTCCTGCACTGCGGAATAACTACAGCGTTCCGGCTACTAATTGTATCAGAAACCGGTTATCGCATTAAGACTCGGCAAATTGGTTTTCCAACCATTCTGATTGGCAGTAATCACAATGCCGTTAAACTTTACGAAGAGCTTTCAACTCAATCGGCCAGCCAGGGTCATCAGTTTGTCGGATTTGTACATGTTAATGGTGTAAATGGGAATTATCCAGCTAAATACTTACCTCATCTTGGAGGAATTGAAGACCTGCCCTCAATTATTAAGAAATTCTCAATTAAGGAAGCGATCATAGCAATTGAACCTGCCGAACATGAAAACATTGGAAGAATCTTAAATGAATTGATTGATTCAGATGTTGTTATTAAGGTAATTCCTGACATGTACGACATCCTGTCCGGTACAGTAAGGATGACCGGGCTTTTCGGAGCACCTCTGATTGAAATTCATCCATACCTGATGCCGGTATGGCAGCAAGTTCTGAAAAGAGTTATGGACATTGCCGTCTCTGTTTTTGTTCTCCTTATTCTGTCTCCCTTGTTTCTGATGATGGCTCTTGCTGTAAAACTTTCAAGCAAGGGTTCAGTATTCTACAAACAGGAACGAATCGGTCTTCACGGGTATCCTTTTACCATTTACAAGTTCAGAAGTATGGTTGAAGGTGCCGAACGAGATGGCAAACCCATGCTGGCCAGCAGTAATGACCAGCGGGTTACGAGATTAGGAAAATACATCCGGAAATACAGACTAGATGAATTCCCTCAGTTTTATAATGTTCTGATTGGAGATATGTCACTGGTTGGACCTCGGCCGGAAAGACAATATTTTGCTGATAAAATAATGTTGAGAGCACCTGTTTACCGTCATTTGCATAAAGTCAGGCCGGGAATTACCTCATGGGGGCAGGTCAAGTACGGATACGCTGAAAACGTGGATGAAATGATTGAACGGATGAAGTATGATATTATCTATATTGAAAACATGTCATTGGCTCTTGATTTTAAAATTCTTTTTTATACCATTTACACCATTTTTAAAGGAAAAGGAAAATAGTTATGGAAATTAATTATGTAACCGTCATTGGTTCCGGGACTATGGGTAACGGAATTGCTCATGTATTTGCTCAGCATGGTTTTAAAGTTTCACTGGTTGACATCTCAAGCCAGGCACTGGATAAGGCATTAAAGACCATCTCTTCCAATCTTGAAAGACAGATAGCAAAAGGTACTCTTACAGCCGAAGATAAAAATGCGGTTTTGCATCGCATTAAAACTTATACGTCTCTAAAAGAAGGAGTTTCGAATGCCCAGTTTGTTGTCGAAGCAGCTACAGAAAATCTGGAACTGAAGTTAAAGCTATTCACAGAGCTTGACCAACTGACACGGGAAGATTGTATCCTCGCAAGCAATACTTCATCCATTTCAATTACAAAAATTGCCTCAGTTACCCGAAGAAGTGACAAGGTCATTGGAATGCACTTTATGAATCCGGTTCCGGTTATGAAATTAGTTGAGGTCATAAGAGGTTACAATACCCATAATGAAACCACCAAAACGGTACTGAACCTTTCCCAACAACTTGGAAAGATACCTGTTGAAGTCAATGATTATCCGGGTTTTATCGCAAACCGTATTCTGATGCCGATGATTAATGAAGCAATTATTTCACTGCACCAAGGTGTGGCAGGAGTCGAAGAAATTGACCAGGTTATGAAATTAGGAATGGCCCATCCGATGGGTCCGCTTCAACTTGCTGATTTTATCGGACTGGATGTCTGTTTGTCTATTATGCGTGTTATGCAGCAAGGATTTGGAAATTCAAAGTATGCTCCTTGTCCGTTACTTGTCAATATGGTGACTTCCGGGAATCTGGGAAAAAAGTCAGGTGCCGGCTTCTATGTTTATTCGGAGGTAAGTAAAGAATTAAAAGTTGCTAACTATTTTAAAAAGCAATAAAAGTTTTAATTGAAAGACTTGTAACATTCACCAACGAATACTATAATTTCATCAAAATAAGTTGGTACAAATTACTGGATACCATACTTTTGGGCTGTATTCATTAATGATAAATTCAGTGATGGTAACACTAACTACAGCAGGAGTGAAAATATCAGTAGAAACATTCTATCAACCGACTCATTCAAATCCTGGCCAGTCTCATTATGTTTTTGCCTACAGGATCACAATCATAAATGAAAGTAATGACGACATCCGCTTGAAGAGACGTCACTGGCATATTCTGGATTCAGATAATAGCAGGCGTGAACTGGAAGGCGAAGGAGTAGTTGGAGAACAACCATTAATCGCCAAAGGAGAAACTTACCAGTACGTTTCCGGTTGTAATTTAAATACCGAAATCGGGAAAATGTATGGAACTTATCTGATGGAACGAACCAATGACAAAAAAATGTTTTTTGTAAAAATACCAGAATTTAATATGGTAGTCCCCAACAAATTGAATTAATAATAATAAAGAAGAACGCTACAATATAAAGAAAGGCCGCCTATGAAACCAGGGCGGCTTTTGTTTTTAACTCAATTAACAATAAAAAAAGCCATCATGCAAGTGATGGCTAATGCTACCTTGCTTTAGGAAATCTATTTTACCCGCTCAACATAGCTCATTGTCCGGGTATCAACTTTAATCCGTTCACCCGTATTAACAAATAACGGTACCATTACCGTAGCTCCTGTTTCAACGGTTGCCGGTTTGAGAACATTAGAAGACGCTGTATCGCCTTTTACTCCCGGTTCACAATACGTAATCTCAAGCTCAACAAAAGTTGGGGGTTCTGCCATGAGCGGTTCTTCCCCTTCGAAGGCTACTTTAACCAGCATCCCTTCATTAAGAATGTCTTTACTATTACCAAACATGATCTCAGGAATATAGATTTGTTCAAATGTTTCATTATCCATACAAACCATATTCACACCATCTTTATAAATGAATTGCAGCATTTTATACTCCACCCGAGCAAGGTCAACATCTTCTCCGGCACGAAATCTATATTCCGTCTGTTTGCCTGTTTTCAGATTCTTCATTTTTGCCTGGTAAAAAGCTCGCAGATTTCCAGGGGTACGATGTTGATACTCTATAATCTGACAGAGTTCACCATTAAAACGAATAATAGAACCAACTCCAATATCTCCGGTATTTGCCATATTTATTTATTCTAATCAGTTAAAATTAAAAAGCCGGTACTAACCGGCTTTTTTTTAAAATCACTTAAGCTTCTTTTACTTCAAAGTTAACATTGACCTTTACATTTCTATGAAGAAAAATTTCAGCTACATAGGATCCAAGTTGCCGGATATGCTCTTGGGGCAAATGAATCTGTTTTTTGTCAATCTTATGCCCCATTTTCTTTAAAACATCAGCCAGGTTTTGAGTAGTGACTGAGCCATATAGTTTTCCCTTCTCTCCTACTTTCATTGGAACGATAAGAGTTACATTCTCAATCATAGAAGCAAGTTGAGATGCATCGTCTTCAATTTTCTTCATTTTATGAGCCCGTTGCCTGACATTTTCATTATGAACCTTCAGGTTTGAAGTAGTAGCAGCAACTGCCATTCCTTTTGGAATCAGATAGTTCATGGCATAACCGTTTTTCACGATCACCACATCATCTGTATATCCAAGTTTCTTGATGTCTTGTTTTAAGATTACTTGCATAATGATCTCTCCTTCCTTAAATTATTTCAACATATCAGTTACATAAGGCATTAGTGCTAAATGACGGGCACGCTTGATTGCCTGGCCAACCTTCCTCTGATATTTCAGTGACGTACCGGTAAGTCTTCGGGGTAATACTTTGCCTTGTTCATTAACAAACTTAACCAAGAAGTTTGCATCCTTATAATCAATGTATTTGATTCCAAGTTTCTTAAAGCGGCAATATTTCTTTTTCTGTGTTTCAACAGCCGGTGGGTTAAGAAACCTCACCTCGGGATTGGATGTTGTCTTCGATGTCATAATTATTATTCATTTACGGTTGTTTCAGCTTCCTGTTGTTTTTTCAATTCCGCTTGTTTACGCTTCCTTTCATTGTAAGCGACTGCATCCTTATCAAGTGCAATTGTCAGGTATCGCATGATTCGTTCATCACGCTTGAATTCAGTTTCGAGTTTACTAATCAATTCGCCATTGCCCATAAACTCAATGAGATAGTAGAATCCCGTATTCTTTTTCTGAATCGGGTAAGCCAGTTTGCGTAATCCCCAATTGTTTTCATAAACAATTCTGGAACCATTTTCGGTGAGGATTTTTTTGAATTTACCTACAGCCTCGTTTAGCTGGTCCTGCGATAAGACCGGAGTAAGGATGAAGACTGTTTCGTATTGCTTCTGCATAATAATTTAAATTATTGATTCTTAACCTTTTACAAAAGGAGTGCAAATGTAAAAAAATAATCCTGAAATTGATGTAACCTCCAATAATTTATTCGTACCGTAAAGCATCAATTGGATTCAGCCTGGCAGCTTTCGAGGCTGGATAATATCCGGATAATATTCCAGTAATCAGGCAAAGTGTCAGTCCTCCCAGAATCCATTTCCAGGGAACAATAAACCCCATTCCCATTATCAATGAGAGTAAATTACCCATACCAATACCCAGGATCACACCTAGTATTCCTCCTGCCTGGCAAACCAGGATTGCTTCAAGCAAGAACTGTTGTCTGATAATCTTAGAGGTTGCCCCGATTGATTTTCTTATACCAATTTCGCTGGTTCTTTCAGTTACGCTGACGAGCATGATATTCATCAGCCCAACTCCTGCCCCTAATAAAGTTATAAATCCAATAATTGAGGCTGCTCCTGTTATATACTTCAGCTGGTCAATTACCATGGTTGCCAGTGAATCGCTTTGGGTAATTTCAAACGAATCATCTCTTCCAACTGCATCCTTTCTGATATTTCGCATCAGTCCGGTTGCTTCTGCCTGTGTTATGGCCAGTTGTGAAATATGTTCTGCTTTAACTGTTATGGCGTAGCTGGTACCTGATGACAGGTAATTAAAGCGAGCATTGGTCAGCGGAATGACAACCGTTCCGTCTCCTCCAAAACCAAAACTTGAGCCTTTTTCCTTAAGTACCCCAATTACATGATATTTTCTGCTCCCAATCAGGATCATTTGCCCAACCGGTCTTTCTTTGCTGAAAAGTTTCTTTGCTACATCCGCCCCGATCAGTGCCACAGATGAACTGAATTCGATATCCTGTAATGATATGTTTCTTCCTGCAGCCAACTCATAACCGGATGCAGCCAGGTAATTTTCATCACCCCCAAACACACTAATATTTGGATTGGTTTTTTCACCCTTGTGCTTTATTGTTGCTATTGAGGATGTAAGTACGGAGACCGAAACCAATGCATTTTTTGTGTCAAACCTGTTTTTAAATTCCTGAGCCTGCTGAAAGGTTATCTCTTTAAAAACTTGCCTCTTTTTATGTGCGCTACCTACTTTTATACCCATTCCTTTATTTCGGATTGTGAATGAATTGGCACCCATCATAGCAAAATTACTATTGAAGTAATATTTTACTGCATCAATGGCGGTTAGTACACCTACCAATGCCATAATTCCAAAAGCAATGATTAGTGCTGTCAGTATTGTACGTAACTTTTGAGCTTTGATTGCTGAAACTGAAATTCTGAGGAGTTCAGTAAAATTCACCGGGACTGTTTTACTGCAAAGGAACAAATGTTCGTTTGAACCTGCATAGCAGAACTGAAATTTTCAATTATTCCCTTTATTCTCAAATCAGTTTAAAATAAAATACTGAATGAATGATTAATGACCAGCAGACAATTGAAATGAACATGTATAAAAAGATCTTCTTCTTATTCTTTACAAAACTATTAGCTACAATAGTACCGACAGGGATACTTATGATACAAGGAGTCACAAAGGCAATACCAGCAAGCCCGTATTTTTTCCAGATCCTGATTATTCTTCGGTTACGTTTTGTAAAAATTCTTTTTGAACCGGTTTTCTCATCTACATACATGTATTTAATTTTCAGCGGGATGTTAACATCGGCTGTTGGTTTGGAATAAACTCCTTTTCCCCCAGCATGTTTCCTTTTCTTTTGACGAATATAGTGGATGAATTTCAGAACCTGATCATTGAAAAAGGTAAATACATAAACACCCAGCATGCCACCAATGATGGAGTAAATGACTGACTCTGTAAATCCAAATTCATATTTCTGATTATACACATAAGCAAACGGTGGACCAGCAATAAATTTAACACTGCTCAGCAGTATCAGCAGTAATATCTTAAGCAGTTCACCCGCAGTCATAACCAGAATAATAAAACTCATTTATGATTTTTCTCCGAAAGCCAGGTCTCCGGCATCTCCTAATCCGGGAACAATATAGGCCTGTGCTGTTAATTCCTCGTCAACAGCTGCCACCCACAACTCGAAATCATGCGACAAATGGGTTCTCAGGTATTCAATCCCTTCCATACTTGCAATGGTTGTGATGATATGGAGTTTAGCCGGCTTACCTTTTTCAAATAATGCCCTGATCGTTTTAACCATACTTTGACCGGTAGCCAGCATCGGATCTGTGAGAATCAGAATGCGACCATCAATCCCGGGTGAAGAAACATATTCAAGGCTGATTTCAAAGCTCCCGTCTTTATGATGCCTGCGGTATGCTGAAATAAATGCATTGTCGGCATGATCAAAATAATTCAGGACTCCCTGATGCAGTGGAAGTCCTGCACGAAGAATGGTTGCAATAATCGGTTGCTCTTTTAGAACCGGAACTGTAGCCGTCCCTAGCGGTGTTATAACTTCCTTATTTACATATTCCATTGTCTTGCTGATTTCAACTGCAGCAAATTCTCCTATGCGTTCCAGATTTCTTCTGAATCGCATCCGGTCATTCTGAATCTGCACATCCCGTATTTCAGCAATGTATTGACATATGATTGAATTGTGTTCACTGAGTATATGTATCATGAATTCTGGTTTTTCATTTGAGCCATTTAACAACGAAAGGCAGCCGGTTGATTTTAATCTGCAGGTAAACGGTTTCCAAAGAACCGAAACTTTTATAAAATCTGGCTAGATTTTTATCCATAGAACCTTCAAAATCCAGAATTAATTCACTTCCGGCCTTGCTTTCAATCAATTGATTAAACAGCCTAGCCAGTAAGGAATGCTTTCTACCATATTCATCGCTGCCTGAAAAGATAAAAATCAGCCGGTTGTGACTTTTAAGAAATATAGCTCCGGTGTGCATAATATTTTCCTCATCAAATCCACCGATGACCATTGCCATTTCTCTTTTTTTACACTCTTCAATGAGCCTGTAAAATCGCTTATAATCCAGTGTAGAATAGTTTGACCTGGCTGCCTGATGTTTTCTGTAAATTCCGATAATTTGTTTAAAATTCTCAACTGACCTGAATGTTGTGTTGGCAGTTGCTGCCTTTCTCAAATTTCGTTTTAACTGAGTTGAATAAACGGAAGCAATTTTGTCATATTTATTATTGAGCAGTAAAACCTGATTGAATCTTTTGCTTACTTGCATCCTGTCACCATCTACTTCTTTCGCATTACAATATTCGTTGAGATACATTTCAATAAAACGGAATCTTTCGGGAATTGTATTGAAGAACTTTTTAGTTGTTGAATGTGGAACTGACCCCCCAAGTGAAAAAACACCTAACTGTTGAATAAAGAACGGAGGATAAATATAAGCAAAGCCCCACTTCTTTCTCATCGGTAAGGGCATTATGGCAGAGTAGTCATTCTCTACTATTGCACACCAACCCGGAGCTGCAATATCTAAAAACCATGAATATCCATAAATGAGTCCTGCAGGAGACTGGTTAATAGTCTGATCCCAGCGCAATTTGTCAATTTCATGATGTTCCAGGAAATGCAAGCTCATCGGCAGGCTTCTTCTACAAGTTGGATATAAACTTCCTTCCATCCGGCCCAGATTTTATTTTCACTCAATGATTCATTATGCCATAAACTTATAAAATCACCATTTACCTTTTTAACTTGTTCAATCAAAGGTTTGATGTAATTCATTGCCTGATCTGCTTCTAGTTTCATATAGTATTTTAAGGTTGCATCCATTACAGCAAACGGGTGAATTCTCAGCCCGGTAGCCTGTTCCTGGTCAAGATCATAAAAATAATAAGGTGTGCAGATACTGGCCCTGAATCCGGCAAAGTTGGCGTAACCCATTGAATAATCATCTGTAATATCAAGGTTCAGAAGATTACGATACGTTCCCGGTAATTTTAATATAAGAAAATGCTGCCTGCTTTTCGTTACCTCTCTTTTTAAAATTTTACTGAGTGTTGATATTTCCTTTTTTAATCGAAATAATTCCTTGTTTGAAGCATAAGAAGGATGAATTCCAACCTCAGCATAGTCTGCCAGGTATTTTATAAGCGAGCGGAGCCTTCGGTTTGAGGGTGAAACATTTTTATCATTCTCACCATACTCGCCAAGTAAAATAAAATAAATGGAGTGGAACTTATATTTTTGCTTAAGCTCAATCTGAAACTGATACGTATCAAACGGATCCTTCTTCAGACCTATGAGTGCTTTTGTCCGGTCAGCTACTTCTTCCATATTCAATTTACCAAGTGAACGAGCGTAAGCACCAACGGTACGCATAACTCCTTTTTCGATATACGCCCATGCATTATCAATATCAAGTGTAGAAACAAACCGGTAAGAACGTGATGTTGTTTCAAGTGAAGGGAATTTACTGAGAAGTAATTTTTCTAACTTTTCAGCCCAGATGTTTACTAAAGGTAAAGACAAAAAGTTTTTTTGATAAGCCAGGCTGCTTTCAGCCTCGAATCGGTCATGATGATCACGCAAATGAGGCAGGTATTCTTCATACCTGCTGGTCAGGTAGAAGGATGCTGCAAATACATCAAAAGGGAAAGCGGATGAAGGATGAGTGCCAAAAAGTGCCTTTGTCCCTTCCCAGTCAAAGAGCGTAACATGTTGTTCATTAATCCCTCTTTCAAATAACAACCGGTGAGCATAAAAAAATAATTCATTGCCAAGCTGAGAATCACAATAACTGAATTTTGGTCCGGCATAACTGATAAATTCTGCTTCTGAGCAAGTAAATCTGAAAGAAGTTCCGATAATTTCACGAAGTAACAGGCTAAATGTATAATGGAGCCTTGGTGTGATTGTAGATGTATAAACGAGTAATGACATCCGGGCTATTTTATTTCTCTATAAAATACCTTCATCAGCAAAACTGTAAAATGTATCACCTGCAATAATAATGTGATCCAGTACATGAATATCAAGCAATTCACCTGCCTGTTTTGCCTTCTGGGTAAGTCTTTTATCTTCGTCACTCGGGGACGGGTTTCGGCTGGGATGATTATGACACAAAATCATTCCGGTTGCCATTGCTTCAACAGCATTCTTAAAAATCATCCGCATATCAACAACTGTTCCCGAAATTCCTCCGGTACTCACCTGGACTCTTTTTATAATTTCATTTCCCCGATTCAGCAAGATAACATAAAATTCTTCATGTGGGAGGTCAGATAAATGAGGAATCAGCAACTCGGCAATTGCCTTGCTTGAGGTTATCTTAATCCGTTTTGGAATTTCTGCCAACCGTCTTCGTCTTCCTAATTCAAGAGCAGCAACAAGGGTGATTGCCTTAACTTTCCCTAATCCCGGAGTTTTAGATAGTTCAGCAATTCCAATCCGTGAGATCTCAGTTAAATCATTATTATACTTCTTCAATAACCCTTTAGCAACATCAACAGCTGTCTGATTTTTTATCCCGGTTCTGAACAAGATTGCAATAAGTTCTGAATCTGAAAGACTACCAGCTCCTATTCTCAAAAGTTTCTCTCTTGGACGGTCATCTTCAGCCCATGATTTAATACTTCCAGTTTCTAAAGCCATTGTGCAAAATAAGCTTATTTAATGTTGTTGAATCTCCACTTTAAGACACACTAACTAAAACAGATCCGGTTCACCGGTCTCGGCTTGATTTGAAACTCAAGAAAAATCTGTTGTTTAATCTGAATTAAATACCTTCAACTGGATTATCTTTCCGAAAAATGAGAAACTTAACTTACTGGGATGTTCCGGTCTGCATTGTAGGTATGGTAAAAGAAAAGAACCAGAATACATTGGCTCATGTTCTGATAAGATTCGAAATTCTGCTATAAGTTCATTTAACAGTCTGCCAAGCAAGTGAAAACTGAAGTAAAATAAAAAAGACCGATACTTCTCCTATCAGTCTTTTCTGTATTCTGAAAAAAGTTAAGCGACCTGCAGGGTGCCTTTCAGGATTTCAATTAATTTATTATCGACCAGAATTCGGCCACAATGTTCACAAACTATAATCTTTTTCCGCTGGCGAATATCTATTTGCCGCTGGGGTGGAATCTTATTAAAGCATCCACCGCAGGAATCCCTTTCAACTGAGACAACAGCCAATCCGTTTCGGGCATTTGATCTGATTCTCCTGTAAGCATTGAGTAGTCTTTCTTCAATAATTGAAGCTGCATTTTCAGCACTTCTGGATAAATTATCTTCTTCCTTACGGGTTTCTTCAATTACTCCTGAAAGTTCTCCCTTTTTATCCTTCAAATCATTAATTCGTTCATTTAAGGTTTGCTGTGCTGTTTCAATCAGCTCAACTTTCATGTTGTTGTCTGCAATAAATTCCTTGATTCTTTTTTCAGCCAATTGAATTTCCAGATGTTGGAACTCGATTTCCTTATTTATTGATTCAAACTCACGGTTATTTTTAACATTGTTCTGTTGAGCCTGATATTTTTTAATCATTTGATTAGCATCCTTAATGGCCTGCTTTTTCATAGCAATCTGCTCCTGAATATTTCTAGCCTCATCCGCCAGGTTATTAATGCGTGTTTGAAGCCCGGCAACCTCATCTTCAAGATCAGCAACTTCCATTGGAAGTTCCCCTCGGATTGTTTTGATCTTATCAATTTGGGTATCAATTAACTGAAGCTGCAAAAGTGCTAGTAGCTTTTGTTCAACCGTAGCTTCATTCTTATCCTTGATAAATAGCTGAACATCAAAATCAAGTTTTGGAATCTCTGTAAAGTCTGAAGTTTTTACAACGACTTGTTCACGTTTCTCGGATAATTTTTTTCTTTTTGAAGGTGCTTTAGTGGCCATGCTGGTAATAATAATGAACAGGATTTGTAACCTGCTTTGTTAAATGGAGCGCAAATTTAGGTAAATTATTCCTGATCAGGTTATAAATTAATTCACCGGTATATTGTTCGCTTTCATAATGACCGATATCGGTAATGAGTATCTTCCGGTCGGCATCAAAAAACTGATGGTACTTGAAGTCTGATGTTATAAACACCTGACAATCAGCGTTAATAGCATCATTTAACAAGAAACTCCCAGCACCTCCACAGATAGCTACCTTGCTGATTATGTTACCTGTTAAGCTGGTATGCCTGATAACAGTTGCGTTCATTTTCTTATACAAATAATTTAAAAACGCCATTTCATCCATCGGTTTTTCTAAATCACCTGACATTCCAGATCCGACTACCTGAAATTCATTGTTGAGCGTTGTCAGGTAGAAAGCAATTTCTTCATACGGATGGGCAGCCCGGAGTGCTTTCATAATGCTATTTTCTAGTCGGCTCTCAAAAATTACTTCAATCCGGGATTCAGGCTCTGAATGCCTTTTATCTTTTTCACCTACGAATGGGTTTGATTTCTCATTGCCCTTGAAAGTTCCGGTACCTTCTACAATAAAGCTGCATTCACTGTAATTCCCAATATTGCCGGCTCCGGCTGTAAATAGTGCCCGTTTCACTTCTTCAAGATTTGTACCCGGACAAAAGGTAACCAACTTAGTAAGCCTGTTCTTCATTGGTCTGAGTATTTTAAGGTTTTTGAGTTTCAGCCTTTCACCAATCATTCGGTTAACACCATCGGTTATATTATCAAGATTGGTATGTATTGCATAGATCGCAATATCGTTTTTAATTGCTTTAATAATTGTCCGCTCTATATATGTCTTACCTGTAATTTTTTTTAATCCTGAGAAGATAACAGGATGGTGGGCAATAACCAGATTGCAGCCTAATTGAATTGCCTCGTCAATAACCGACTCAATAGAGTCAAGGCAAATCAAGGCACCCGTTGCCTTCCAGCCAGGGTTGCCGCAAAGCAGTCCCGGATTATCATAGCTCTCGCTGTAAACTTGGGGTGCATGTGTGTCCAGTAGTTGAATGATGTCTTTTATTCTGATATCCATTGTGAGAATTATTTTTGTCGATTGTGAAACCAGCCAGGTACCTGTATCCCCTTTCCTTAATTTATGGTGTAGCTGCCTGGTTACGTAATTTTTTATTTGACAAAAATATCATTTCATCAAAGTCTGCCGGTATTCCGGTCATTTGTATTGGCAACCTTTCGGTTGGTGGTACCGGCAAAACTCCAATGGTGGCCTATACGGTTCAACGGTTGAAATCACTGGGTTTTCATCCGGCTGTAATCACCCGTGGATATAAGCGAAGGAGCAGATCTGGTTTTATCATTGAACCAAGTCACTCTGTTGAAGAGACTGGTGATGAACCATTGATGTTATTCCGTAAGCTACAAACTCCGGTAGCTATTGGTAAAGACAGGCTGGAGAGCATCCGAAGAATCTGCTATCATTTTCCTAAGACAGATGTAATCGTAATGGATGATGGTTATCAGTACCGGAGAATCAGACCTTCACTTAGTATTCTGCTTACTGCGTCTAATAATCCATTCACTAATGACAATTTACTGCCTGCCGGCAATCTCAGAGAATCTCGAAAAGAAGCAGTTCGGGCTCAGGCAGTAATTGTTACCAAAATGCCGGATGATCATGTGTTAAAACAGAATGAGCTAATCAGTAAGATTAAAAAGTACTCCTCATCGCCTATCTTATTTTCTTCTCTTGGCTATTCTTTCCCGGTTCCTGTTTTCTCAAATCCGTTTCCTGCTCTGGGTCCAGAATCTGTTTCAGTTTTGGCATTTTCTGGAATTGCAGATGATTCGTTCTTTGTACAGAATTGCAATCGAATGTTCTCAACTGTAACCCGGCTTTCCTATCCTGATCATCATTCTTATTCTGTTGATGACTTAAAAACCATCATAAAATCTTTTGATGCGATTGCTTCCGAACCTAAGATCCTGCTTACAACTGAAAAAGATATGGTAAAGCTTCAGAATTTTGACGAACTTAAGAAACTACCCCTGTTCTATTTACCAGTTGAACCCTGCTTTAACCAGGAGGATGAACTTTTGTTTACTAAACTGATAACTACATATGTTAAAAGAAATAAATGAAACAACTGACTTTCTCAGAAAGAGGACAAATTTTAAACCTGAGTATGCCATTGTGCTTGGAAGTGGACTTGGCGGACTTGCCGATAAGGTTAAAAAAGAATTTGAAATTCCGTATAATGAGATTCTAAATTTTCCGGTATCTACCGTTAAAGGACATGGTAGCAAACTCATACTGGGCGAATTAAACGGAAGAAAAATTGCAGCCTTACAAGGTCGTTTTCATTTTTATGAAGGTTACTCAATGCAGGAGTTGTCATTCCCGATCCGGGTATTAAAATTGTTTGGTGCTGAAAAACTGATTGTCTCAAATGCCTGTGGCGGAGTAAATCCTCAGTATAAAATTGGCGATCTGATGATAATTGAGGATCACATTAACCTAATGGGCAGCAACCCATTAATTGGATTTAATAATGACAAGTTGGGTCCCCGCTTCCCTGATATGAGTTTGCCATACGACAAGACCCTGATACAAAAAGCTAAGCAGATAGCTAATCAAAAACAATTTCGTTGTCATATTGGTGTATATGCAGCCGTTACCGGTCCTTGCTTTGAAACCAGGGCTGAATACAAATACATCCGGATTATCGGTGCTGATGCAGTCGGCATGAGTACGGTACCCGAAGTCATTGTAGCACGTCACATGGGAATGCCTTGTTTCGGAATTTCTATTATTACAGATATTGGTGGCGGAGATCAACTGGAAGCTATCACGCACGAAGATGTGTTGAAAGTTGCCAGAACAGCAGAAGAAAAGGTAACTGCTCTGGTAACAGAACTTATTTCATGATTGCGGATCGTTACCTTATCATTTTGATTATTTCATCCCGATGAATTCTAATTTTACTGTCAATTCATAAATTCATGTCCGTTAAATTAAACAATCAAACCTTAATTATTCTTTCCCTTGTACTGGCAGGTCTGATTGCCTGGATTTTCCTAAGTGAAGACAGGAAGAGTGAAAGTACATTTCAGGATGTATTTGCAGAGATTGATACATCAGCTGTAAAAGAAATCAGGATTTATCCACTGGTTGCCCAAAGAAAAGAAATCCGCATTTTCAAGACTGGTAAACGCTGGCATGTTAAAAACGAAACACAAGAAGCACTGGTTGATGACCAAACAGTCAAATCGCTGTTTTCAATTTTTGCAAAAATCAAATCACGAAGCCTTGCTGCTGCATCTGAAAATCAATGGGAACAATTTCAGGTAGGAGATTCCACTGCCAACAGAATTATTTTTATTACTCCTGAAAAATCATTTGATATAATGATTGGTAAATTTACATTTGATAATGAGACCCATGGAGCTACTTCCTATATCCGGATGAAAAATCAAAAGGAAGTTTATGCAGTTGAGGGGTTTTTGGCTTTTAGTGTTAACCAGCCTTTTAACTCATGGAGAGATAAGTTTCTGTTTAAGTCGGATGGAAGCGACCTGAATAAAATAACTTTTCTTTACCCGGCTGATTCAGGATTTGTTTTATTAAAAGATTCAGCCCGTTGGCTTATTAACGGGCAAACCGTAAACAATGAAAAAGCCTTCATTAATGAAATTTCCTTTCTGGCGGGTGAGCACTTTGCAAAAGCAAAGATTACTGCTCCTCCTGTTTATAGTGTATCATTTGATAATAACAACCATGATCTGACCACTATCCATTTCTACGAGGCAGATTCAATTAATAAGTTTTTTGTTACCAGCACCATTAATCCTCAAACGGTTTTTAGTGATCCAGATCTGGCTTTGTTTAAACGGCTGTTAAAATCCAGAAATTATTTCTAACAGAGAAGTGGATTAAATAGTGACAAAAAAGAGGGAGGCTCTCAGACAAAACATTCTGTCCTTAAATGAACCAACCTAATAGTATATTCATGCTAACCTTTTAGATTAGTTTTCGTAATCACACATACAAAAACTAACGTCAATTCAATCTTATGTTTAAGAAGCTTATTCTTACAATTGCAATCTTTGGTTGCTTTGCATTCCGGAGTAATGAAAATAATAAATCTTCAGCAGAGGTAGCCATTGTTGCTGATCTGAGCGGAAGTACAAATGGATTGCTGGATGATTTAAGAGATAACCTTTGGAACTTCATCTATTATTTTAACCGGTCAAATCCGGAAGTAGAGATGAGACTGGCATTTGTTGGGTTTTCAAGAAAAAGTTTTGGTATCGAAAACGGCTATGTACGTGTTTTGACTGACCTGACTACTCATTATGATTTAGTTTCATCCAAAATGTTCAATCTTGTCAGTAATGTTGAAAAAGGAGATCAGTATGTTGGAGCTGCATTAAGGGCATCTGTTAAAAACCTGTCGTGGTCAAATGATAAAGCAACCAGGCGAATGATTCTACTTTTTGGGAACAGCAGAGCGGATCTGGGCAATGTTGACTATCATAATGCCATGGAAGGAGCAATCTCAAAAGGAATTGTCATAAATTCCGTTTACTGTATCCATTCCGAGCCTGATGAAAAAATATTGGCAAAATGGTACACCATTGCAGACGGTACCGGTGGCGAGTTATATACATACAGAGTCACAAAAAGATTACCCAACAAAAATTACTCACTAGCTACCGAGCGGCTGATTGATTTGAATAATAGTTTTAATGAAACTTTTATTCCATTCAATAAGAAATCTTCAGAAATTTTTGGGCTGATGCTTACAACAGATGTAAATGCATTACAGATGAGCGAGCATTTCTTTGTCAGTCGCTGCTGCTATAAGCTTACACCTTCTTATCAAAATTTACTGGCTGCAAACGATTTAGTCAGTTATTATGAAGCCAATCAATCGCTCCCCGATTACAATAGAAATTTTCTGCCAAAAGATCTCTGTACCGTTACCGAGAAGGAGTTAAAAGATATTGCAAAAATCAGGTATGACCGCAGAAAACGACTGATTGAAAAACTGAATCAGATAATTACCCAGGTCGATTTTGATAAAATCAATAGTAATCCGATTGACAGTATTTTTGCACACTCAGTTAGCAAACATTTTTAATATTCAGGGTGATAACCGGCTGATCTCCCACCTCCTGCTTGTTCTCAAAAAGAGAATCCGATCATGAAGCCTGCTTTCTCTGCCTTGCCAGAACTCAATCTGCTGCGGAATGAGTAAAAAGCCACCCCAGAATTCAGGGCATGGTATTTTTTTATCTTTAAATTTCTCCTGGTAAAACCTAAACCATTCATCCAGTTCATTTCTGCTGCTGATAACTGTACTTTGATGGGATGTCCATGCACCAATCTGGCTCTTCCTGGGCCGGGATGCGAAATAATTTCTGCTTTCTGATCTTGAAACTTTCTTAATTCGGCCTTCTATTCTGACTTGTTTGGCAATGGTCGACCAGTAAAAAGTTAACGCAGCAAAAGGGTTTTGTATCAATTCAATACCCTTCCTGCTCTCATAATTTGTGAAAAAGACAAAACCCAGTTTAGTTACCTCCTTTAAAAGTACCATTCGCGAAGATGGTTTTCCTTCCTTCGTACTGGTGCATAAGGCCATTGCAGTAGGTTCCGGAACTTTTCGTTTTATTGCTTCGCTCATCCAGATTTTAAACAAATCAAGCGGATTATCAGGAACCATTTGCTCATCCAATAAAGCTGACTTATAATCCATTCGCATACTTTTTAATTTGTTCAAGTTCATAGCAGCTATTTTTGTATTTCTGCAAAGGTTTGATTTTTAAATGAAATCTGTCGAATATGGTTAAAAACCAGGCTTTCAGAATTTAAGCTGGTATATTTTTGGATAGAATCAGGCTGAAAAATAAAACTAAAATTGATGTTAAAACGTATCAGTATAAACGTTAGAAAATCCAAAACATAATTTTATGAAAAGACAGGCTACAAAACCGAAGCAAGGCACGTTACTTCTGTCAGATCCGTTTCTTCATGACAGTTATTTTAAACGTTCAGTGGTTCTTATCAGTGAACATGATGATCAGGGAACACTTGGATTCATTCTTAACAAACCTACTGAGATTCCCATTAATGAAGCACTGGAAGACTTTCCGTTCTTCGATTCCAACCTCTATTTCGGTGGACCCGTTGATACTGATTCATTATTCTATATTCATACCATAGGTGAAAAACTAAACGGAGCCAGAAAAATAGCTGAAGGAATTTACTGGGGTGGCGATTTTAATGACCTTAAGTCAATGATAAGTAATGCGCTGGTTAGTCCGGAACATATTCGGTTCTATGCCGGTTATGCCGGATGGGAACCTGACCAACTCAAACACGAGATCAAAGACAATTCCTGGATGCTTAGCAAAGTAAATTCTCATTATGCCTTCTCCAACTCATCTGAACAGTTGTGGAGTATAATCTTAAAATCAATGGGAAACAAGTATGCATTGCTGGCTAATTTTCCTGAAGATGTATCCTGGAACTAGCTATTAGATGATTTTCCCGTCTTTCATCATCAGTTTTTTATCAACCATCTCGGCTAATTCATTATTATGGGTAACAATCACAAAGGTCTGACCCGTTTTATCTCTCAAAGAAAAAAATAATTCATGTAGTTCTCTGGCATTTACCGAATCTAGATTGCCTGAAGGCTCATCAGCCAGAATAATTGAAGGATTATTAATCAGTGCCCGTGCAACTGCCGTACGCTGTTGCTCACCACCAGATAATTCAGCCGGCTTATGCCTTTTTCTATCTTCCAGGCCTAGTAAGTCCAGCCACTTGCCTGCGGCTTGCTCAGCCTCGGCTGTGGTTTTACCTGCAATCATTGCCGGAAGCATTACATTTTGAAGAGCTGTAAATTCAGGAAGCAGATGATGAAATTGAAAGATGAAACCGATTTGTCGGTTCCGGAATCCGGATATCTGTTTTCGGTTAAGATTACCTGTGTTTTGACCGTTGATTATTATTTCCCCTTTATCTGCCGTTTCAAGGGTCCCCATAACATGAAGTAATGTTGATTTGCCAGCTCCCGATGGCCCGACAATAGACACAATACTTCCTCTTTCAACCGTTACATTAACTCCTTTGAGGACTTCAAGATTACCAAACTTCTTAAAAACCTCATTAACCTGTAAGACAAGTTTTTGTTCTTGCATGGTGCGAAAGTACAAATCCAGCTAACTGAGATCTTATTATACCATATTCAAAATGTTTAGGTTTGCAAAGAATTCGGACTCCCATGTTTTTTAAGCTTATTCTTTCTTATCCATCATGGTTTATTGTTTTTTGTTTTATTGCCGGCTTTGTGTATAGCTGGTTACTGTACCGGAAAGACACTGCTGTTTTATTGTCAAAATTCTGGAAAGGCTGTTTAGCCTCTCTTCGCTTTCTGTCCGTCAGCCTACTTGTTTTCCTTCTTCTTGGACCATTTGTAAAAATCCTATCCCGAACCATTGAAAAACCTTTGATTCTGATTGCACAGGATAATTCTTCCTCACTTTCCATTGTTCATGATTCTGCTTTTCTTGAAAATTACAAAAGGTCAATAGCCCAGTTAGCCGGTGAACTTGAAAAGAAATTCGATGTCAAGATTTTCTCCTTTGGCAGCAGGCTAAATGAACATCCCAATTTTGATTTCATAGACGATAAGACTGATTTTGGAATGTTGAAGGATGAATTGGTTCAACGGTACGTTAATCTAAATGTTGGAGCACTGGTTATCGCAAGTGATGGCATTTACAATCGTGGGAATAATCCGCTTTATTTATTCCGCCAGAGCAGTTATCCGGTTTTTACTATTGCAATGGGAGATACACTTGAGCAGAAAGATTTGTTGATTTCTGACGTGCATTATAACCGCCATGCAACCTTTGGGAACCGGCTAACATTTGAAGCAATCTTACAGGCTACTGATGCTGATGGGGCATTAGCTGAACTCAGCGTTGAAAGTGATTCAGGAGTTGTGTTTTCAAAAAAGCTCACTATCTCAGGAAAATATTTCACCCAAAAGATTCCTGTAAGTTTTCTACCTTCAAAAAAAGGGATTAACCGCTATCAGCTAAAGTTAAACCAACTGGAGGGTGAAGTTACTTATCAGAATAACGAAAAAACCATTTATATTGAAGTAAGCGATTCAAAATTCAAAATTCTGCTGCTTGCTACGTCAGCCCATCCTGATGTTGGTGCTGTCCGTAATGTTGTTGAAAGCAATCCAAACTATGAATTAAGCTATTACAAAGCAAGCGATTTTAAAGAAAACTTTAAACCTTATAGTCTTGTAATTTTTCATCAATGCCCTTCGAGCCCGAATGAATTAGGATTAGCCAGGCAAGTGCTTTCTGAAGGAATCGCGGCCTGGTTCATCATCGGGACACAGACTTCAGTTCCATTATTTAACCAGTTGAATACGGGTGTAACAATTGAAAATATGAAACCCGGGTATAATGAATCTCTTGCAAGTTTTAATCCGGGCTTTTCTGCTTTCAGTATTCCAGAACAGTTAAACAGGGTTGTAAACACCTTACCTCCGTTAATTGCTCCATTTGGGACCTACAAACCTACTTCAGCCCTTCAGGTCTTATTCTATCAGCGAATCGGAAATATTATAACATCGCAGCCTTTGCTCGCATTCAATTTTTCAACCAGCAAAACAGGTATTCTGGCCGGTGAGGGTTTATGGCGATGGAGATTAACAGAATATAATTCGGAAGGGAACTCAGGTATTACTAATGATATTATTCTTAAGACAATTCAATACCTGCTTTTTAATGAGAAGAAGAACCCATTAAAAATTTTTTATAAAAAAGAATACGAATCAGCTGAGCCTTTACTCTTTGATGCCGAACTTTACAATCCTTCGGGAGAACTCACAACTGAGAATGACATTAACATGGTTATCACCGGTGGGGATAAGGCTCAGTATGAATATCTCTTTTCTAAAACCGGGAATGACAGATTTTCATTAAATGCAGGCAGGCTTGAGCCTGGAAGGTACCAGTTTAAAGCCCGATCCAGGTCTGGAGCTTCACCGGTTAGTTATGAAGGAGAGTTTTTGATTTCAACTACAAATGTAGAGGCGCTAAATACACGGGCAGACCATCAGTTACTCTATCAGATTTCAATGACAACCGGAGGTCAGATGTTCGATTCAGATCATCTTGGATTACTGGCAACAACTCTATTGGAAAGTAAAGATATCAAACCTGTCTCCTATTCAGATATTAAACTTCGGGAACTAATTGACCTGAAGTGGATATTCTTTTTAATCATAACCCTTCTTGCTACCGAATGGTTTATTCGTAAAAGGTGCGGAGCTTATTAGGCAGGTATTTTTGGATTTTTTGACTGCAAAAAACAGAAACCGAAAGAATTTATTTTACAGAAAGTTTAATCTCTCCATGAATGCATCTTTGTAAGATTTACCAACCGGGATTGTCTTATCAGCAATGACAATGGTGTTTTCATCCAGGACATTAACCTTATCAAGAGAAATAATATACGATCTGTGAACTCTTAAAAATTTTGTAGCAGGCAGCTTTAGCTCAAGATCCCGCATGGTTGAATGAATAATAAACTGGTCACTTGTTGTTTGAATAACTACATAATTATCCATAGCCTGAACCCAAAGAATATTATCAAGGAAGACTTTAACAAGCATCTGCCCTTTTTTTACAAAAAATGAATTTTGAATCACCAGGTTATCAAAAGGGATTGAAGTGTCTGCCTGTTTAGTAGAAGGAACCGAACTGGAGCCGGCCGTAGCACTGTCACGAATTACAAAAGCATTCCCTGAAAGAACTCCCTTTTCATCTTTTACTGGAGATGAGCTAAATAAGGCCTTAAACGAGTTACCGGTATTCAATACGATTAATGAGGCATTCTCAATGCTTATATCTTGTGCCTTTAGAATCAGTTTAGCATAATCTTCTGGATCTCTAAAAATGAATTTCTGACTTTCAACTGTTAATATCGAAGCAAGAAGCTTTCCATTAGCCGAGTCACTTCCATACCCCAAGATGTTTTCTGCTTTTTGATTGATGAAAATAATCTTGCCTTCTTTATCGGTAATAATTACTGCTTCACTAAGATGACCAAGTGCTTTTGCATATAGATTTCTATCCAGCTTCATTTCTTTATCCTTCTTAGCTTTATATAGCGCCATTTCAACTGCTGATTGAAGGTCAGGCTCATTATAAGGTTTTACCAGATAGGCATACGGTTCGGTAACTTTTGCCCGGTCAAGTGTATTCTTATCTACAAAGGAGGTCAGGAAAATCACCGGGATATCATATTCTGTCTTTATCCGTTCGGCTATTTGGATTCCATCCACGTTTCCTTTTAGCTTAATATCCAGAAAAACCAGGTCTGGCTTAAACTCTTCCAGCTTATCAAAGGCAGTAACAGCAGAGGAAGCAGTTGCAGGAACATGATAACCAAGCCGTATTAAGGTATTTTGAATATCTTTAGCAACGATACTCTCGTCTTCAACTACAAGAATAGTAGGAATAGTTGGCATAATCATTTTAAATTAATTTATGACTTTGTAAGTTTAATATACCACCAGATGCTTACGTTTATTTGTAAGTAAAGATACTAACAATTAAACTTCAATTCATTTTAAAGATTATCAGATAAGTGACTCCACTTGCATTATTAAGCCTGATTTCAGCATCAATCTGGTCTGCCAGAGCATGAATCAATTGAAGTCCGAGAGATTCAGGGTTCTGAAAATCAACCTCAGGGGGTAATCCCGGTCCATTATCAGAAATTTCTAGAAAAACGGATTCCTCCTTTTCCTTAAAACTAATGCTAATTGTCCCCTCTCCATTTTGAAAGGCATGTTTCAAAGCATTATTGACAATTTCGTTAATGATCAACCCACAAGGTACCGCCTGATCAATATTTAACGATATCCGGTCTGTTTTAATGTTAATTTTAACCAGGTTACGCTGAATTCCGGCACTTTGCAGAATGCTATCACAAAGTCGTCTTATATAGTCATCAAAATCTATTTTAGAAGTACCGTCTGCCTGATAAAACCGGTCATGAATTAAGGCAATTGATTTTATTCGATCCTGCCCCTCCTTTAACGCATCAAGAGCAGATTCATCTTTTATAAAACCACTTTGCAGGTTAAACAAGCTAATAATAATCTGCAGGTTATTTTTAACTCTGTGATGAATTTCCTTTAAAAGCAGCCCTTTTTCATGTAGTGAATTTGTAATTTGAACCTCCATATTCTTTCTCAACGTTATATCGGTATCAATAACCACAATTTTCTTAAGTGCACCTTTGTCATCAAAAATGGGATTTAGAGTTGATGAGACCCAAATTGTATTTCCTCCCCGGGCAGTTATCCGGCTTTCATAAACTTTAGCCTTTTTATTAGTGATACTTTCATTAACAAGCAGATGAATATTATCAGCAGTTGATAAATCAAAAATTGTTACAGGGGAGTTCTCATTCTTTTCGTTGAGTGAATAGCCTGTTATTTTTGAGAATGCATGATTAGCCCATTCAAGTTCTAGTTTGTCATTAAAGATCATCACTGCATTATCAGTTTCACTGGCAACCAGAGAAAGTTTTTCGAGTTCAGCATTTTTTTCATTTAATTCCAAGGTTCGTTCAGCAACTTTCTGCTTGAGCAATAACCGTGAGCGGTTCAGGTTACGGGTTCTGAACTGCAATATCAGAAAAACAGCAATAACAATGGCCAGCAGATAGAACAAGTAGGCCACAGGTGTTTTCCAGATGGGTGGTTTAATTTCAAAATTGAACGTTACGATCGGTGTCCATTCCCGATTATTGACTGTTGCTTTTACTTTAAATGTAAATTTACCGGCTGGTAAATTTGTATAATTAGCTACCGTCTGGCTGGTAACCGGATTCCAGTCTTGCTCAAAACCTTCGAGTATATACTGATAATTAACTTCTTCAGGAGCTGAAAGGAAAATTCCCGTAAAATAGAAACTCAGGTAATTCTGATTAAACGGTAATACCGGATTTACAGGAAGCCCGGAACGAGGATTAATTTTTATTCTCAGCTTAGTCCAATCAACATCTTTGAGAAACAACTGAACTTTGTTAAGGGTGAGCTGAGGAATTGACGATTTGGTGAACCCCGGAGCATAGCTAAACCGATAAGCTCCATTCCCTGCTGCCAGCCAAATTGAACCTAATGAATCTGAACAAATGGAATTTGTTTCTATACCATAATAACCATTGCCTTTATTAAAGTGGCTAACCTCAAAAACGTTTCTTTCAATGTAGCTTTTCCAGTTCATACAATCAAGCCCATCCGGAGTTGCAATCCACACCAAATCCCTGTCATAAAAAATCTTTAATATTCTTGAGTTCAGTAAACCATTTTGACTGTTAAGATTCACTGCCTTTTTTTCGCCAATAATATAGAGTCCGAAATCAAATGTTGAAACAATAATTCTTCCCTCAGGATCTGCTGTAATACAGGTAACAGGAACCTGAGGCAATTTATACTTTAGACCAATATCCGTGACCGTATCTCCTTTAAGTTGAAAAAGCCCTTTAAGGGTTCCAATCCATAGCTCATTCTTAGCATCGAGAAAAAGGCACCTGACATTTTCTTCGGTTAGTCCCTGGCTTTTGCCAAACCGGGTCAGTCGGTTATTGCTCTTTTCAAACAATCCTTTATCGGTAGCAAAGAACACTTTATCAGAATCAATTTGTAGGACCTGATAAACCAGCTCGTTGATTAGAAAGTAAACTGGATAATCAAATATGTTCTCAGTAAGGTTAAAGCTTACCGGACCTCCGGTAGTTGATAACCAGACCTTATCATTATATCCTTCAGAAATATTCCAGATTGTCTTATTTCTCAGGCCTTCGGTTGAACCATAATTCTGAAACCTGGTACCATCAAAAACAGAAAGGCCGTTTGATAGCGTGCCAAAAAATATTTTCCCCGATTTGCCGGCATATACCGATAACAGGTTATTGCCAGGCAGGCCATCACTGGTTGTAAAGGATTCAAAATTATCACCGGAATATCTTGTAAGTCCATTCATTGTTCCAAACCAGCTGTTATTTTCCTTATCAAGATAAGAACACAAAATAAGATCTCCTGCCAAACCATCTGCAACAGTAAAGTGCTTAACAAGACTATCTCTGAAATAAAAGACACCATTGCTATACGTAGCTGCGCACATCTCGCCATTTTGCTCAATGAATGTGCTCTGGATTCTATCCTCATTCAAGAAAGCTGCTGAAGGCAGTTGATAAAACTTTCCTCTGTCAAAAAGGTTGATCCCCATCTGAGTTGAAAAAAACGGAGTATTATCTTTTTGCAAATTTATCTGATAAATAACTCCAGAGCTTAATCCATCATCAATCGAATAATTAATTATCTGATTATTCTTAATTAATGAAATACCGTTTAAAGTAGATACCCAAATACTGCCGGTTGAATCCATACGAATATCTGTAACCGCATTGTCACACAAACCGTCATTAGTAGTCAGACTTGTAAATTTTTCTCCGTCATAAATGCTAACCCCCTGTGAAGTGCCGAACCAGATTTTTCCGCTTGCATCCTGACAAATTGCATTAACATTATCATTCAATAGTCCATTTTTTGAATTAAGGAAAGTAAACTCAACACCTGAGAACCTGGCAACTCCCTTACGTAACATTCCGATCCAGATATTGCCCTCTTTATCCTGAAAGATCGACTTAATCGTATTTTGAGAAACAGGATTCTCAGATTCAAACTTTAAGAACTGAATTCCATTAAACCGGCAAATACCATATGCAGTTCCGATCCATAAATACCCGATATCATCCTGATAAATACAGGTTACCTGATCATTTGGCAATCCATGCGAAATATTAAAGCTACTGAAGTTATATCGCTGCGAATATGCAACAGAGCAAACCTGGGTTGAAAAAATCAGACAACTCAATATAAATCTGGCTTTCATTCTTAAATCGGAAGCAAAAGTCATCTTTTTAACCTTCATACAAAAGTATTATTGAAGCGCAAATAAATACCCTATAAAAAATAACATTTACCACACCTAAATAACTGTTAATCAAAAAACAAGATTCGTTAGTTAAATATATTTGTACGGGAAACAATAATTTCCGATACTTGCATAAGAAATAGCATTAAACGAAGAATCACCAAAGCATTACTAACAAAAACAAAGAAGATATGACAAAGAAAACTACAAAATTATTCCTATTTGCCACACTTGCAGTAAGTTTTTCTCTTATTTCAGCAATGTCTTTCGGGCAAAGTGCTGTTATTAATGGTCCTGCTATCAATTGTCAGGGAAATCCTTTAACCTTGAGTGTAACTGTAAATGGTCTTCTCCCCCCGCTTACCTATGCATGGACTAATGGAGATACCGGACCAACAACAACAATTAATGCGACAACCCTGATTAGGGTTGCTGTAACAGGCACAAATTCCTCAGGTAGCCAGCAGACTGTTAATAGTCCATGGAGGGTGTTTCTGTTTTTACCTTCTCCCACAGCTACAATTAATGCAAGTGGACCAACCAATCTATGTGATGGTCAATCGGTAACTTTAACAGCTTCAGGCGGGAATTTCTTTAGTACTTACAGCTGGAGTAACGGCCAAAATGGCCCTACCATTACTGTAAATTCTACCGGAAACTATACGGTAACGGTACGGAATTTTGGTGGCTGTACAGCAACTGCATCCCAACAGGTTAATGTTTACAGTACTACAAATGCACCAAAAATCACTGCTTCCGGCCCTACAACTTTTTGCTTTCCGGGAAGTGTAACCCTAACTGCAGATCCGGGATTTTCATCTTATTTATGGAGTACGGGAGAAACAACTCAATCTATTACTGTTACACTTTATGGCAGCGGAGCCGGTGTTCCTCTTCTTGATACTGTTACGGTTTCATATTCTGTCTCAATTAATTCTAATTGTGAAGTCCTTTCTGAACCGGTATTAGTTCGTTCTATTCGTAAACCTCAGTTACTAACTCAATTCTGTCCGAATTATAACCTAAGTCTTGACGACAGTATTAAAACAGGGATTGTACTTCCAATTTTCGGCATACCATCTGAGTATGATTTTAACTTTGAAGAAACCACAAATCCAGGATCTAATATTGTTATACACTCTGCTTCCCGCTGGTTAAAGCTAAGTGATGTAACTCCTGCACTGGAAGTCGGAAAATTCTATCTTGTCCGGACCCGTGGAGTTGTTGACGGTGTTCCTTACTGTTATGGCGCACCTTGTGCAATTGGAATTATTGACAATTTCAGTTCCAGAGGTAACCTTAGAGTCTTTACGGATGATGACGGTGAACAAATCTATGTGTATGAAGGCTTGAATTTTGGAGTGTATCCCAATCCCAGCAACACCAACTTTACAGCACAAATCTTCACCCATAACGATAATGACATTGTGGCTACCGTGTTCGATATGACAGGCCGGGTACTTTCAACCGAAACTTTCAGTGCGGATACCGATCAATATGCATTTGGAGATAACCTGAAGCCAGGAATGTATATTGTAGAATTTAATCAGGGTGGCTTACTTCGCCAAACAACTAAGATTATCAAAACTGAATAAAATCAGTTTCATAAAACAAAAAGCCTGCACCGGGTGCAGGCTTTTTATTTTATTCCCTTTTTCGAAAGACCATTAATGTATGAATCATTACTGTAAGAAGAATTAGCATCGTTCCAATATAAAAACCGGTATTCAGTTCCTTTCCTTCATTGAAAATAAGGATGGCCAGTATAATGCTGTAAACCGGTTCAAGATTAACAGATAAATTCATAGTAAAGGCACTCACTTTTTTCAATGCCTCCATACTTATAGTAAATGCAACTGTGGTACAAAGAACACTGAGCAAGATCAGCCATAGGGAATCCAGAACAGATGGAAATTGAAATGTGTTTCCAGAGAATTTTAAGTAAATTGGCAAAACCAGCGTCAGAAATATAAACCCGGCAAGTAATTCATAAAAGGTAGCCGTTGATGCATCCTGATTCTCCATTAGTTTCCGGTTTATTATTGTAAATAGCGAGCCCAGAATCGCACTTATAACCGATAGAAGAATCCCCAGATAATAATTCCCATGAAATGAAAAAATCAAATAGATGCCTGCAAAAACTCCTCCGGCAAGCAGCAATTCTGATGGATGATGCCTTTTACGATATATTAAGGGTTCAAATAATGCTGTAAATAATGTAATGGATGAAAAACATGCCAAAACAACAGATACATTGGAAACCTTGATTGCACCAAAAAAGGCAAGCCAATGAAATGTAACCAGCATACCTGTCAGAGTGTAATGAATTAATACTGCCTTACTGACCTTTAAACTGATTCCTTTCCAGATAATATAGAGCCAAAGGGAACCTGCACTTAAAAACATCCGATACCAGACAAGCATTCCTTCATTAAGCGCGATCGCTTTCCCAAAGATACCGGAGAACCCCCATAACAAGATAGCAGCATGCATCAGAAAGTATGCACGTTTCATAACATTGGCTACTGAACAATCCGAAAAAGTGAGTCAAATACTTCCTTAGCAGGCAACCCCATGACGTTGTAAAATGAGCCTGAAATTTTCTCAATCGCAGTTAAACCCAGCCAATCCTGAACACCATAACTTCCTGCCTTATCAAAAGGTTTATAATTCTTAACATAGAACAAAATATCTTCACGCAATAGTTTCTTAAACCAGACCTGAGATTTTACTGCAAACAATTCCTCACCTATAGGTGATGCCACATTGACGCCAGTAAAAACTTCATGCTTTTGCCCGCTAAGTTTTTGAAGCATGCTTATGGCTTCTGCTTCAGTTGACGGCTTTCCAAGTATCTCATTCTTTAAGCAAACGATTGTATCAGCAGTAAGGATGATGGTAAACGGCCTGATAAGATCTCTGTAATGATTCATTTTTTCTGCAGCTACGAACTTTGCAGCATTTGCCCTTTTTAATCCTGCTGGAATCTGTTCTTTTGAATTACGAATAACTACCCTGAAATGAATACCAAGCAATTCCAGCAGTTGCTTTCTTCGGGGCGATTGTGAACCAAGTATGATGTTATACTTTTCAATCTTATTGAAAAACAATCGGGTTGATTTCATAGGATGAAGTAGAAGAAGGGCATTGTCAGAACTCCGGCAAGCATGATCAACCTGCATATCCTGCTTGAAAAACGATAGTGTACCGGTTGTTTATCCCTGAATATTTTAACCATCAGAACAGCTAAAGGAATTTCAATTAGGAAAAGTACATAATAAAATGCCAATGGTGTTTGCCATTGTTTCTGAAGTACCTGGATATAACTTAACAAGATGAGCGTAATAAAAATAAAAAAAGCAATGACAAGTCTGGTAATTCCGGTTCCGGCAATTAAAGGTAGTGTTCGTCTCATATTGACTGAATCGCCTTCCATATCTTCAAGGTCTTTGATATTCTCACGGATAAATGATAACAGAAAAGCAAACAAGCTGTAACCGGCAATCAGGTTTCTGATATCATTGCTTATTGTAGCATTCTGATCGGAAGTATAAACAATAATCAACAGAAGCGAGGTTAGAATTGAAACTGCAATCGCAGCCAGTAATACTATTCGCTTCAGGAATCTTGAGTAGTTTAACAATAATAATGCAGAAATGCAATTAATCTGCCAGACTGTTGGCATTTTCCCGTAAAATGAAATCAGTGTTCCAGCGAAAACTCCGGCAACTAAAAAGATCATTCCGTAGAGTTTAAGAGTTTCTGCTGACAAACGCCTTTCGTCTTTTGGCTTGTTAATGTGGTCTATCCATTGATCTTCGCTGTCATTGATAAAATATCCACCGGCAGCAATTAACAATGCTGATATTACCAGCCAAACAAAAAAGAATTCACTAACTGACGACTGGAGGCCTTCGGTTTTGAGAAAAGGAATAATGATTGTATGCCTGATTAAAAACATAAGAAGCATAATCATAAACAGGTTAACCAGCCTCAGATGCCTAATAAATTGTATCATGCTCTGTTTAAATCTCATGAAGTAACGCAAATTGATGCAAGTCAATCCAACGGTTAGCTTTCCATTCTGATTCTCTCTGGGTACCTTCAAGATGAAATCCAAGCTTAAGCAGTGTCTTGATACTGGCAATATTTTCAGTTTCAACCGTTGCCTCAATCCGGTGAAGATTCAGGCTATTAAAAGAAAAGTCAATAATTAATTTAACCGCTTCACTGATATAGCCCTTATGCCAGTAGCCGGGTAAGAGCCAGTATCCCAATTCTCCCTTTCTGTGATTCTTTTCAATATTATAAATTCCAGCAGTACCGATGAGTTCTGTCGTTCCCTGCAGGCAAATTGCCCACCATTTCCCGGTTCTGTCATGCTCCATTCTTTTATACCATAACATCTGCACATTGGTGTCTTCATAGTTCCTGAACGAGATCCCGTAATATTTAACTACATCCGGGTTTGACAATCCGTTAAAGATTGCCTCTTGATCTGCTGGAATTATTGAACGAAGTCGAAGTCTGGCCGAATTCAGATCAGGGAAGGTCATTTCAATTTTCTGGGTGAGGGCACAAATGTAAATCAATAAGAAGCAATCTATAAAATCCTCTGGTGCCGGTTTAAACTTTTCGGTAGCCTGATTCAGTTTCATGCCTTAACTGCACTTCTTTTAACAAAACATTAAGAGTAGAAAAATTGATTAGAAATACTTTGATCACAGTTCGGATTTAAATTCGCACTCGAATAAAAATCTACCAGAGATGAACATTACCGTTGAAAACCTTACCCGTAAGTACGGAACTCAAAAAGCAGTTGACAACATTTCATTTCATGTTCGAACTGGAGAAGTACTTGGGTTTCTTGGACCTAACGGAGCCGGAAAGACAACTACAATGAAAATAATTACTGGCTTGCTTTCTCCAAATAACGGGGACGTTACAGTAGGTAATTATTCAGTTCTTAAAGAACCTGAAAAAGTTAAGCAACTGATCGGATTTCTTCCAGAAAACAATCCGCTATACCCGGATATGGGAGTGATTGACTATCTGGCTTATAGTGCACGCTTACAGGGAATTGCTGAAAAAAAAATAAAGCCCAGGATCGCAGAAATGATCCGTGTCTGTGGATTAGCCATTGAAAAGCATAAACAGATTGGTGAGTTATCAAAAGGTTACAGGCAACGGGTGGGTCTTGCTCAGGCTATGATTCATGATCCTAAAGTTTTAATTCTGGATGAACCCACTACAGGACTTGACCCCAATCAGATTGTCGAAATCAGAAGATTAATTAAAGAGTTAGGCAAAGAAAAGACAGTTATTCTAAGTACTCATATTCTTCCAGAAGTTGAAGCCACCTGCGATCGGATCCTGATAATCAACAAAGGGAAGATTGTTGCTGACGGTACATCCGACTCATTGCGCAAGCAGGCTACCGGCCGAGAATTGCTAAGAGTCAGAATTGAAGATGCGGACCGTGACCGTGCTTTTATGGAATTGCATTCACTGGAAACAGTAGCTCTGGTTGATCCGTTGCCCGGTACTTCCAATTATTTTGAGATTCAAAGTCATGAAAATGTTTCTTCCCGCAGAACTATTTTTAACCTCTGTGTAGAAAAGGGCTATACACTAACTGAAATGACGCCTGTCGAAACCAAACTTGAGGATCTTTTCAGAGACCTCACTTTAAACTAATTTGTCAATTATGAGAAGATCGTGGATTATTGCTATTAAAGAATTACAGTCCTTTTTTGATTCACTCACAGCCTATATCATGCTGATTGCCTTTATCGGGTTCAGCGGATTTTTTACCTGGCTCTATGGTACCGATATATTTCTACGGAACCAGGCAGACTTGAAGGTTTTTTTTGCCATTGCCTACTGGACCCTGTTCTTTTTTATTCCGGCAATTACAATGCGGCTTTTTGCTGAAGAGAACCGAACCGGTACTATAGAGCTACTTCTGACCAAACCTGTTACCGAATGGCAAGTTGTAATGGGAAAATTTCTGGCTTGTTTGCTCTTAGTTACTATTGCGCTTGGACTCACACTCCCCTACTATATTACAGTATGGAAGCTCGGAAATATTGATCACGGAGCTACGTTAACCGGCTACATCGGTCTATTACTGATGAGTTCGGTTTACATCAGTATCGGTTTATTTACGAGTAGCGTTACAGGTAATCAGATTGTTGCATTTCTAACTGCATTATTTGCAGGGTTATTTTTCAATATCATTTTTGATGTTCTGGCTTCCAACTTTACAGGAACAACCGGAACAATCTTAAGTTACCTGAGTCTTTCAACACACTATGAATCTATAACACGCGGAGTAATTGACAGCAAAGACCTGATTTACTTTGCTTCCCTAATCCTTCTGTTTATGATTGCTACCGAGATGACCTTATCAAAAAGAAAATTATCAAAATAAATCATGAAGAAATCAAGATACAATCAACGGCTATTCATCATAACCATCATATTGATTTTAGTAAACATTCTTTCATTCAGATACTTCTTCAGATGGGACATTACACAGGATAAGGAATATACATTAAGCCCCTCAACGGTTGAGTTACTTGCTTCACTCAAGGATCCGGTAACAGTGAAAGCTTATTTTTCAGACAATGTTCCGCCTGATGTTGCCAAAGTAAAAAGAGATTTCAAAGATCTGCTTGTTGAATATAGCCGCAGGTCAAATGGGAAAGTTGTTTACAGTTTCATTAATCCAAATGAAAATGATACCAAAGAACAGGAAGCAATGGTTGGAGGAATTCAGCCGGTTCTGATTAATGTAAGGGAGAAAGACCAGATGAAACAGCAAAAAGCCTATCTGGGTGCGGTAATTAACCTGGGCGAAAAGAAAGAAACCATTCCTTATATGCAACCGGGAGCAGCAATGGAATTTGCACTCTCATCGGCAATTAAGAAAATGAGTATTGAGAATAAACCGGTCATTGGATTGATTCAGGGCCATGGTGAGGCAGGGATGAAAGATCTGCAGCAAGCTGCTGCCGGACTGCTTGTACTAAATAATGTAGAAGAGTTTGAAATGAGCGATTCACTTCAAATTCCGAACAAATACACAACTCTTGCCATTATTGATGCTAAAGATAGCTTTCCTGCAGCTCATTTAGCACAACTCGATGCTTTCCTCGCAAAAGGGAAAAACCTGTTTATTGCCTATAGCAGGGAAAAGGCAGACTTACAATCGAGCATGGCCAGTTCAAGATCTACTGGTCTGGAAGATTGGTTAAAACAAAAAAATATCATTATTGAAGACCAGCTTGTTATTGATGCCCAGTGTGGAAGTGTACAGGTCAGACAGCAGCAGGGATACTTCAGTTTTATCAATAATATTAGTTTTCCCTATTTCCCGATAGTAAATAATTATGGTAATCATCCAGCTGTCAAAGGACTGGAACAAGTCATCCTTCAATTTGTAAGTCCGGTTAATTACCAGGGTGATTCATCTATTCATTATACCCCGTTATTGCTTTCCTCGGATCGTGCCGGGACAGAGGCTGCTCCTGTTTATTTTAACATTCAGAAGCAATGGTCAAACTCAGATTTTCCACAGTCTAAAATTGTGATGGGTGCTGCCTTTTCAGGTAAATTATCCGGAAGCTCAGATGCCAGAATGATCATTATTGCCAATGGTAATTTTGCTGTAAACGGAAGTGGCGAGCAGGCAATGCAATTGCCACCCGATAACATTAATCTGCTGGTCAACTCCATTGAATGGCTGACTGACAATTCAGGATTAATGGACCTGCGGACAAAGGGCGTAACATCCAGACCGCTTGCCCAACTTGAAGACAGTGAGCGTTCCTTTTATAAATACGCTAACTTTCTTCTGCCGGTTGCTGCCGTTGTCATCTTTGGTTTTGGCCGGATGCAATGGAGAAAAAGACAACGGGTAAGAAGGACGGAAGACGATTACTTTTCAGAATAAACTCTTCTTTCGGTTTGCAGTCGCAATTTATTTTTGTGAATAATTGACAATAAACTCTCGCAGGTTGTTTTTAAATTTTTGATCTAATTCTTCCGAAAACAAATCCTGTTTTTTCCTATACCTCAGGTAACTCATAAAGAAAGTGTTATCAGGTAACGGATCTGTTTTAAAATTATGCAAATAATATTTTTTATTATTCAGGTTCAGATCACCAATTCCTGACATAATCCGGGCAATTAAATTGTATTTAGCTCCAAGTTTTTCAGCAAACTCCATTTCTTTAAAAGAAGAAGACAAATACATTGAGTCAAGACTTTCAGCACCTTGAAGTATATATCTTCCAAAGATTTCCTCATCTGATTTAAAATTCTGATAAACCTTAAGTTCATCTGCATTTTCACCAAACTTACTCTTAAGAAACAAAATTGCCCCCTGTTCTCCAACAAATGTTGCCAGATTCTCATTCAAATCAACACTACTCCTGAGATAGACTGTTCCGTGAGTCAGCTCATGAATGATTAATTCAGCTAATGATCCTGCTCTTCTCCTAAGCATATTGGATAAAACAGGATCGGTAAACCAACCAAGTGTACTCCAGCCACCTACAGGTGAGTATTCTGCATCCAGGCCTTTCCTTCTGAGCTTCTCAAATTCTTTTTGAGCTTTTTCTTTTACAAAAAAGCCCTTGTAACTAACCTTACCCAGGAACGGGAACCACCACTGAAATGCCTTAAGCCGGAAACGTTCACATCCGGTAACTGTCCATAATACCGGTTTGCCATGCTGATTATAAAAAGTAGTATAGTTATTATTTCGTTTCAATCCTAATGAATCAAAAGCAAATGCACGAATTTCATTAATGAGTAACAACCGTTGTTTAAGACTGTCTGGCAATAACGGATCCTTTAATGCTTCCTCTATTTTGACCGAGTGAATGATAATTTTTAACTGGCCATTTAATTGACTGATACCATAAGAAACCAATTTATACTTAATTGCTCCCGTTAGAATCAATAAAATTCCCAATCCCTTTAGAATACCTGTCAGAGTCCTTTTCATTACCATTCAAAGAAATCTTCAAGATCGCGCCTGTCCTTTTTAGTAGGTCTGCCAGTTCTCCAATCTTTGTAAGTCTTTTGTGAAATTAAATGTGTCTTAAATTGTTCGATTATTGCTTCAGGAGTAACATCCGCACAATAATCTTTCACATCACGGGCTGGCAATCTGTTATGAACCACTCTGAGAATCTGATATTCAAACGAGAATGCTCCCCTTCTGATTACAATCCGGTCTCCGTCATGAATAATTTTTGATGGTTTTGCCTGCTGACCATTTACAATCACTTTTCCCTCATTACATAAAACTGTTGCAACCGATCGTGTTTTGCATAATCTGACAGCCCATAGCCATTTATCAATCCGAAGCTTTTCCTTTTCGATCATTTTATGGTGTTAATGAGTTGAGAATATTCCTTGCTCTTGCATCTTCAGGATGTTGATTCAGAATCTGTAATAAAACCTCTTTTGCCCCGGCAAGGTTGTCTTTATAGAGATAAAGTCCTGCCAGATTGTACCTGGCAATCAGGTAATCAGGATCAAGGGCAATGGCTCTTTCAAAGTATTCTTTCGCAACCAATACCTCTTTCTTAACAGCTAATTTCAGGTAGCCTCCGTTAGCTAATGCACGAATATTAAATGGCTGTTCCCTTAATAAATGATCATATACTTCAATCGCCTTTAAGCTGTCACCTGATGCTGTCAGTACTCCGGCATAAGCAATTTGTAAATCAGGAAAATAAGGGGCTAATGTTACTGCCTGCGAATAATATTCAAGTGCTTTAGCAGAATTACCAAGCTGCTCATAAGCGTAGCCTATACGATAACAGCATAATGCATGCTGGTTATTATAAGTCTTCTGACTAAATCTTTCTTTAAGATTTGGAAGTAGCTTCTCCCATTCAACAATCTGTTTAAAATTCTTCCGGAGATAAAAAATATGAATAAGAGGTTCAATATTTTTTGTCAGACTACTTTGAGACTGAAATGGGAAATAATTCAATGCTGAGTCAAGCGCCCATGGTTCATAACTGAATTTTTCAAAAAACTGAATAAATGCCATCCCTCGGCTCCATCCTGTTGGCTGTGGATTATTCACAGCAGTAATTCCGGTAAACTTTCTAATTTTATCTACCTTTGTGTTACTGACCGGTTTTCTGATATAATGATCTGTTGCCTGAACATGTGGAATATCCGTTGTACCTGTTGAAGGCATGTGGCATTTTATACAATTGAACGATTCTGACTGTAAGATACTTGACTGAGCTGTACATCCGTGTTGTTCATCATTTGAATAATGGCAACTTTTGCAAGCCGTATTATATTGTTCATCAGAAGTTACCTTAACACTGACATGCGGATTATGGCAGGTGATGCAGGTGAGTGTTTTATTATGAAAAAAAGATTTACCATTCTTTGCCTCAGAGTTGTTATCTTTTGTTTTCAGGTAACAATTACTCATTTTCAGCCTCTCCGCATGAGAAGCCATGATGTGTTCGTGATTATCACCTGAATACACCGGAACAAATACATTGACAATATCTGATAAAGGCATAGCTGGTCGAAAATCATAAAATGATTTCCCTTCATTTAATACAGCATTACCCTGAAGATGACATCTCAGGCAAACATCAAACTGAAGATCTGCCGAAAGCTTGGAAGGATTCACAATGCTATAGTCAATTCCTTTGGAAACATCTACAAGTTTACCTTCCATTTTATCTTTCACATGCTGAGCACCAGGCCCATGACAGCGTTCACAATCAATGCCTGTTTTAATTTTATTGAATTTATTTCTTGAACCTTTTACAAAATCAGGATAAGCATTATGACAACTCATACATTCTAACTCAATAACCCGGTCAAAACGTGAGTTGTGCCCGTCTTCGAAACCAGGTGGCAAATCCCATTGGTGCCGTTGGGTATAGAAGGTCATTGGTGCCTGAAATACATATCCGTTTCTGTCAATCAGATGTGAGTTTGTATGCTGACCGGAACCAATAATAAAGTTAATTGGTTCAATCCGTTTATGAATAGTATCTGCTCCCTGGAGACGGTACTCAAGAAAAAAGAGGGTGTCTTCTTTCCAGAAAGGATAATAATAAAGATTTTTAAACCTGTCATAAACGGGTTTATGCGATTCAAATTCACCTGCCGACTTTTGTTTTGTAGCTTTATCAAAAGAAAGTCCCATTCCAGTTTTTGAGAAAGTTGCATAAACATCAGCATGGCATTGCCTGCATGTCTCCATACCAACATACTCAGTTTCGGGATTTAATGAAGCATACTCCGGAGTTACCTCACGGTTACAGGAAAAATGAAATACAGTAAGCAATAAGGGACCAACCAGTAATGCGATGTAAAAATTACTAGCCTTCCAGATCATGGTATTCACTAATAAGTTGCATGATAACAACATTGACCCATTGGTTGGAAATCAATAACCAATCTTTCATTATTCCGGCTTCACGGAAACCATTCTTAGTAAACAATCTGATGCTTGGATAGTTATTTACCGGGATATAACAGAAAAGCTGATGAATATGAAGCAGATTAAAAGCATATTGAATCAATAAACCAAGTGCATCATTCGCATATTGTTTTCTCCTCTCTTCTTCATCACCGATAAGAATACCAACTCCTGCCCTCCTGTTCATCGGGTCAAATTCATACAAATCAATGTATCCGATGCTTTTGGATTGTTCATTTACCAACTGAATTACAAACCGTAACTGGCGTGCAGAATAAATATCCTGATCAAGATGATCAATGTACTCTTTAATACTGTACTTTGAGAAAGGAGATAATGTTCTTCCAAGATGCCAAATCTCCGGATTATTTTCCCATTGATACATTTGCTCAAGATCTTCAGGTTCAATTGCCCGTAACAGTAATGTATTAGATTTCAGCATAGGTTATTTTGCTTCAAAAATAGAATGTTAAAAACAAAACGCCTGTAATAATTACAGGCGTTTGCTAATTTTAAGTAATACTAGTTACTCGCCACCAAACATTTTCTTGAGTTCTTCCTTACTCATCTCTTTATAATCAGTTGGAATCCGGAATAATCCATCATCAACCTTCTCGGAAGACACTTTCTTAGCAGTCATTTGCATATTCATTCCGCCCTGGTTTATTGAATATTGTAATGGCAATCCTTTAATGTTTTCGTATCCTTTTTGTGACCAGTTTCCGCCTTCCACTGTAATATCCTCACAATAATAGAGATCATACGAACCTCCTTCACCATCGGTAACTACAGCTTTTTTGCATTTATAGCCGGCTATATCCTTTGTTTCATCAGTAATTGATACTTTAACATCCGGCTGTTTCTCATTCTCCTTTTTCACATCTTCTTCTGTTACTTTGGTTGCAATCTTGTTACCCATAACGTCCATCAAAGTTGTTGCTACTTTTGCCTTATTATCGTTAATAACAACTGTTGACATTCCCATTCCCATAGACATTTCAACACGTGATTTGTCCCTTTTAAGGTACATAGTCATCTCTGTAGGCATCATAGCAAGCTGCTGATCCGGTATATCAGCGTTTGGATACGAAATTTCAAAAATAATTTTACCTTCATTAAATGCTTGTTGTGCATTGGTTGCTGCTGACAGTAAGAACAATACAGCCAATAGGTTCATTTTCAGATTCTTCATTTTAATATATTTTTTAGTAAGGTGCGAATATAAGTTTTGTTTTAATTTTTAATTTTTTCCCGGACTTGTAATAATAATTTCAACCCTGTTATTAATCCGGTGATCTTCTTCAAGGCAAAGAACACCATTAGTACAATGATTTAATATTCTGGTTTCACCCATTCCTTTTGCAACTAACCGGTTTGGATGAATTCCCTTTAAAGATAAATAATCAGTCAGAAATTCAGCTCTTTTCTGTGTGAGAATCAGGTTGTCTTTGTCATTACCTCTTGAATCGGAGTGTACCTGGATCTCAATTTCAATTCCTGGATTTAATTTAAGCCAGGTTGCTATCGAATCGAGAGTTTCTGAAGCTTCATTACTTTTAAGAAGGGTACTGTTTTTTTCAAATTGTATACTGTAAAATCTAAACATCTCATTACTCTTGATTACCTTAAAATCAATTGATTTTTCAATATTGAGTGATTTACTGAGATTAAACGTAGAAATGGTGTCTGTCTGAGTATAATAACCTTGGGCAGAGAAGCGGAATGCATACTTTTTATCAAGAAGAGCCCTGAATGCATAATTACCCTGACGCAGATATACAGTAGAGTCCTTTCCACCATCATTATAGGTAATGTAAATTTTTGACTCGTTTGCTGCTCCGGCTTTTGCATGATACGAAATGGTGACAACCGGAGGCTTTCTGGCGAAATGGTAAATTTTATCGGTGTTATTGCTTCGGTTAGATGAGAAGAATCCTTCCTTATTTTTATTATCAATGATAAACCCAAAATCATCACGGGATGAGTTAACAGGATAGCCAAGATTTTCCGGTTTTGTCCATTTCTCATCAATAAAATTACTTTGAAATATATCGAGGCCGCCAACTCCGATATGTCCGTCAGAAGCAAAATAAAGAATGGTGTCATTTTGGATAAACGGGAAGATTTCATTCCCATTTGTATTAATCG
>JADLBQ010000015.1 GCA_020847635.1 Bacteroidia bacterium | reverse complement strand
CAGCATCCAGGATATGAATGGTTCCCCGGATATTGATGTCTGATGATTCAAACGGATGCTGGTTGCAGTAAGGAATAAAATGAATAGCGGCCAGGTGAAGCACTTTCTGAGGTTTAACTTTTGACATGATTTCGTTTACCGCCTGCTTATCCAGGATATCTACCTTAAAAAAATGAGTATCATCGGTGCTGATAAATTGCCGGTTACCAAATGAAAGGTTATCCAGCACAAAAATTTCAGCATTCCTGCTTTCAAAATGTTTGATAATTGCTGAACCGATAAAACCGGCACCTCCGGTTATTAAGATTCGTTCTTTCATGATGTGATTTTTTTCAAAAAAACTAAATAACAATCAGTTAAACCTGATTGCTCCTTAAACTTTTAAACACGGTTAAGGGTTACAGCTGTTTGTTTAATCCGGAAAGATTCATTCCAACCTATTGAAACATCTGTGAATACTCCATCTTTGCCAAATGGGTCAAGCAACTTTTAACCGGAACGGATTCCTGATTATCCTGATTGTCATTTTTATTTCGCGGCTGCCCTTTGTGAATGCTGGTTTCGGAGGTGAAGAAGATGCCTGGGGCCTGGCACTGACTGCTCAACGAATTGCAACAACCGGTCAATATGAAGTGTCACGTTTGCCCGGCCATCCGGTTCAGGAGCTGATCTATTCAGCATTAAGCAATCAGCCTCCCGTTGTTCACAATACCATCACCGCTCTTTTCAGTACGATTGCTACCGGATTGTTTATGCTGATTTTGCTCCGGCTTGGAATTTCTGTCTGGCTTCCTGCCGGACTTGCTTTTGCTTTCACACCCGTCATCTATATAAATAGTACCAATGCGATGGATTATATGTGGACACAGGCAGTTGTACTGGCCGGGTTTTACCTCTTACTGTATTCCAGACCTGGTTGGTGCGGAGTAATGACAGGTATTGCAGCCGGCTGTCGCATTACAGCACTGGCCATGTTGGTGCCTTTTGCCTTCTGGCTGTTGAATCCAGAAAATAAAAAAAAATCAGTTGCTGATATTTCCCTGATGATTGTTACCGCTTTTGTTGTTTCCCTGTTGGTTTACTATCCTGTTTACAGCACGTATGGTTTTGCATTTTTTGATTATACGGCCCGGATTCCGGCTCCGTTTGACAAGGCAATTTACCGGGCAACTGCCGGCACCTGGGGAGTGATTGGATTTCTTGACCTGGCAGCTTTGATTGCTGCCGGAGCTTACATCCGTTTCCGGACGAAAGCTAACTTCTCGGTTATTTTAAAGTTTAAAAAAATTGCCGGATTTTCAGTGCTGGTTATCGCCATTTATACGTTATCATTCACCCTGCTTCCGCATAAAGCTGCCTTTTTTATTCCTGTAATTCCGTTTGTATTTATCCTGATCGGTGTGATGTTGCCTTCACGGTTTATAACTGCCTTTTCATTCAGCATGATCCTGTCTTCCTTCTTTGTTAGTATTAACCTGGACCGACCTGATCGCAGTGCCACCCCTTCAGACTGGAGTCTGAAAACCGAATTCTTAGGAAGACCGGTTGTGATTGATTTCTTGCATGGGCCGGTGATTGCCGAACATACTAAACGATTAAATAAAATTGAAGCATCAAAAAAAATGGCTGCTGCCGTTCATCACCTGAAAAAACCTTCCGTTATTATTGCTGGGTTCTGGATGAACGATGTTTTGTATCAGTCCGGTCGTCTGCCTGAACAGATCCAGATGGTATATTACGAATCGGAAGATTCCCTTCAATCATGGAAGCATCAGGGTAAAGAAATTTATTTTCTTCCTGAACAGGATGAATTTAATGATAAATGCTTCAAATCTGTTTTTACCGGTAAGTATGCGGAACCGCTGCCTATCCGGTAATTTTATTTGTTTCAAGCCAGCTCATAACCATCCGGATATCGTTTAAATCAATCTCCTTTGACAGGTTTGACCTGACATCTGCCAGCCGGGAGCCAGGTGTTTTTTCAATTGCTGAACAGATTGCTGCAATCTTGTTTTTCGACAGCACATCAAAAATATCAGCTTTATTCTGACGAATCAGTTGTGTCAGATGTCCTTTAACAGTTGACCTGGTTAACCCGCGGATTTCAGCTATTTCTGCAATGCTCCTTTTCTGGTTATAAAGCAGCAACGTACCATTTAATGAGTTTCCCTTTTTTTTATGTTTTGCCGGCTTGGTTTCTAAGGCTATTAAATCTGTTTTCAGATCAGGAATTCCTTTTGAATAAATTTTTTCACCCATAAACCGGATTTCAAAATGACTTTCCAGGTAGCTCCGGCAGTATCCTGTAAACTCTAAGGCAGCTTTCAAATGTTTTTTTGTCCGGGCTGAATGAGTTAATTCATTGATTCCCTTACTAAACGGAAGAATGACCTGGTTACAAATCTGATTCGTGAAATATTCAATTGCTTTAACACATCGTTCTTTAAGTAAAGCTTCATAGTGATTGTCTTTGAAAGCAAGCGGAAATAATTTCTCAATTTGAGATTTGAATTTCTGTTCAACTTCTTTTAATTCTGCAATTGCTGAAGCTGTTTCATGGTATAATTTAATTACCTTCTCGTTTAACGGTGCTTTATGATCTGAAAGCAATTCAAACCATTCATCCAGTTCAGAACGGAGCTTATCAACACTGAATACCGACATCAGATAAGCGGTTGTATAAAGAATTTGAGATTCTTCCAGCCGCTTATCAAGGCCGGTTTGATTTAATTGCTGCTCCGAAAAATCCAGTATGCGTTTATCTGTTAATAAAGCTTCCTGATGAATTCCCGACATTAAAACCATTCCTTCCAGGGACCGGCAACGGCTTAGTGCAACATACACCTGACCTGGAGCAAACGATGCCCCGGCATCAACTATCACTCTGTCAAAAGTAAGCCCCTGGCTTTTATGAATAGTAACAGCCCAGGCAAGCTTGAGCGGATATTGAAGAAAAGTACCGATGGGTTCTTTAATTATTCCCGCATTAGTCCCATCACTCCGGTAGCGGACATTTTCCCAGGTCCTTCTTCTGACTTCAATTTCTGATCCGCAGTCTGTTCTAACCCAAAGTTTATCAGATGATGCAGAAGTAACTGTTCCGGTGAGCCCGTTAAAATACTGGCCTTCGGCTATATCGTTTTTAATAAACATCACCCTGGCACCTTCTTTCAACTGGAGAATGCGATCACAGGGATACATGTTCTCCGGGAAGTCACCATCTAACCGGGCTTCGTAAGTAATTAACTCAGCATCTGTTTTTCTTAATTTTTCCTCATTGATCCGGTCTGCTTTATAATTGTGAGTTGTCAACAGGATGTATTTTTCATCTTCATTTTCAAAATAGGGCTGATAACGTTCTTCAACCAGTTTAAAATCCAATGAACCCATTCGTCCATGCCGGATATTGTTCAGCAGACGGATAAATTGTTCATCCTGCTGTCTGAATACCTCTTTCAGTTCAATATGAACAGCTGCAGCCTGTTGCCAAACCAGTGAATCAAAGAAATACGGACTGCGGTAATAAGCCTGCAGCTGATTCCATTCCTGTTCTTTCACAACTGGTGGTAATTGAAACAGATCACCTATCATCATTATCTGCACTCCACCAAAAGGCTTTTTAATTTTTCTAATTGTCTGAAGTACAAAATCAATGGCATCCAGCACATCACTACGTACCATACTGGCTTCATCAATAATGAGCAGTTCCACCTGCCGGATGAGTTTAATTTTTTCTTTAGGCAAACGAAGTTGCCGGAGTAACATGTAGCGGTTTGAAAAAAGCTGGGGATCACAACTGTCATAAGCCGGGATAAAGGAAGTGACCGGCAAATGAAAAAGCGAATGAATCGTTACGCCACCTGCATTGATAGCTGCAACTCCGGTAGGGGCAGCAACCAGGGTTTTCTTATATGTTTCCTTTACAATCTCCTTAAGCAAGGTTGTTTTTCCTGTTCCTGCATTTCCCGTTATAAAAAGATGTTCAGCTGTATGCAGTGCAAAGTTCTTTGCCAGAGGCAACTGCTTATTCATAGTCAGGGATTGTGATTGATGGCTAAGATAAAAATAAAAAAAGAGCTCGGTGAAGTTACACCTGCCGTTCCGCTGCAAGTGACGGGTTGAAGTATTAAAAAATACAAAAGGTCACCCGATGGGTGACCTTAGAAGTTCTGAATTCAGACTGGCTGAATTACTTCTTCTTTTTCTTAGTTGCCTTTTTCTTGGCAGCTTTTTTTGCAGCTTTCTTTTTAGGAGCCGCTTTCTTAGCAGATACCATAGTTGTTAAAATTAATTGGTTAAAAATAGATTATTTTTTTTTAGTTGTCTTTTTTTTTAAAGCAATCGGTTTAAATCCAATAACGATAGCCTTTGCACTTTTTCTGGCTTTGCTTGGTTTTTTTTTCATCTTCTGCATTTATACTTTTTTCTTTTATGCATGTTACATTCAGTCACCGGAATTACACTTCCACAATCCGTGATACATGATATTTGCCTGACTTCAGATTTTCTTTTATTTTTTTAAATGCTTCAATTGTGTATCTCACATCCTCCAGTGTATGTACAGCAGTCGGAATCAATCGCAGCAGAATAATTCCTTTAGGAACTACCGGATAAACCACCATCGAACAGAAAATATCAAAGTTTTCCCTCAGATCATAAATCAGTGCAGTAGCTTCCGGAATTGTTCCATTCAGATAAACCGGAGTTACTGGTGAATTAGTCTTACCAATTTCAAATCCGTTCTGTCTGAGTCCGTCCTGCAAGGCATGAACAATCTTCCACAGGTTGTCTTTCAGTTCTGGTTTTGTTCTCAGCAGTTCCAGTCTTTTCAATGCTCCTATCACACAAGGCATTGGCAGTGATTTTGCAAAAATCTGTGATCGTAAATTATAACGAAGATATTTTACTACTCTTTTTTCTGAAGAAATAAATGCTCCGATCAGTGCCATGCTTTTAGCAAAAGTTCCGAAGTAAATGTCAACCTCATTCATTACTCCCTGTGCTTCACTGGTACCGGCACCGGTCTGTCCCAAGGTTCCAAATCCATGGGCATCATCAACAAGTAAACGAAACTTATACTTTTTTTTTAGTGCTGCAATTTCAGCAAGTCTGCCCTGATCTCCGCTCATTCCGAATACCCCTTCGGTGATTACCAGGATGGCACCTTTTGATTCTTCTGTCAGTTTTGTTGCCCGTTCAAGCTGTTTACTGAGGTTCTCAATATCATTATGCGGATAAACAAAGCGTTTCCCCATATGAAGCCGTACCCCATCAATGATACAGGCATGAGATTCGCTGTCATAGATGATAACATCATGCCGGTCAACCAGAGCTTCAATGGCACTAACCATCCCCTGGTAACCATAATTCATCAGGATTGTGTCCTGCTTTTTTTCAAAATCAGAAAGTTCCCTTTCCAGTTGCTCATGATAATCGCTGTTGCCACTCATCATCCGCGCTCCCATTGGCAAAGCAAGACCATAACGGGCAGCTGTCTGTGCATCCACTTCTCTTACTTCCGGATGATTGGCAAGTCCAAGATAATTATTCAGACTCCAGACCAATTTCTCTTTTCCGCGAAATTTCATCCGGTTACTGATCTCACCTTCCAGCTTTGGAAACATAAAATAACCGTATGACTCATCGGCATGCATTCCGAGAGCTCCGGGGTTTTGCTCAATCTTATCAAATAAATCAGTCATTCTTTTGTTTTATGTTTCCTTTAACTGCTGATGTATTTACTGAGCGAAATATCCGCACAAATAATTTTTTACACTTTTATTTCCACCATTAATTTTCAACAAAAAATTGTTAATGATATGTTAGTGCTATTATTGAGCTTCCCTTTGATTTCAATGTGTGTTTTTAACGTATGCTTCATCCCGATCTTAAAATTTTCAGAGGAGAATTTCCAAATGGATTGCAGCAACATTAATTTCAGATCTGTTCTTCTTCAAAAATTTTTTTTTGTTGAATGATATACGCCATGCTAAAAAAAGGTGATAACTTTTTTCTTATTTTTAAAAAAAAATGCCGGAATCATCCTTTTCAAAATAAAAGTGTACTGTTGGCGGGAGAACAAGAACAAGAAATATTTTCTGCTTGCGCGGGTTAAAGAAAACATAAAGCCGGAAAAAAAAAACCCGATACTGATGACACACGATCCGAGATCCTGATCTTCAGCCTGCCGTTTAAACTGCTTCTGTTTTTTGTTTTTTATTCTTAAAAACAAATTGCTTTTTACTATTCAGACTGATTACAATATGATCATCCTTTGAAATCGTACCACCCAGTATCTCTTTTGATAATTCATTAAGAATTCTTTTCTGAATCACCCGCTTTAACGGACGGGCACCAAACTGAGGATCGTATCCCAGCTCAGCTAACCACTCAATAGCTGATGGTTCAACTGTAACTGCAATTCCGTTTTCTTTCAGTCTGGCTGCTGCCTGGGCAAACTGGATTTTGACAATTTCTTCGATTTCACTCCGCGTTAACGGATTAAACATAATCACCTCATCAATCCTGTTGAGAAACTCAGGACGGATTGATTTTTTAAGTAAATCCATTACCTGATTCCGGGTACGGGCAATAATTTCATCACGGTTAGTATCATTTAATCCTTCAAAATTTTCACTGATAACCGGAGCTCCAATATTTGAAGTCATGATGATAATCGTATTTCTGAAGTTGGCTGTTCGTCCTTTGTTATCCGTTAACCTGCCGTCATCAAGCACCTGCAGCAAAATGTTGAATACATCCGGATGTGCCTTTTCAATTTCATCCAGCAGAATGACTGAATACGGTTTTCTGCGGACTGCTTCTGTCAACTGGCCGCCTTCGTCATAACCAACATAACCCGGAGGAGCACCGATTAAACGTGATACGGTATGCCGTTCCTGGTATTCGCTCATGTCAATTCTTACCATGCTGTTTTCATCATTGAATAAGAATTCGGCCAATGCTTTTGCCAGTTCGGTTTTACCAACTCCGGTTGAACCCAGGAAAATAAATGACCCGATTGGGCGCCTGGAATCCTGTAATCCGGCCCGGCTTCTTCTTACCGCATCTGCAATGGCAACAATAGCATCATCTTGGCCAACAACCCGTTTGTGTAATTCCTCTTCCAGTTGCAATAGCTTCTCACGTTCACTCTGAAGCATCCGCTTAACCGGGATGCCTGTCCAGCGTGAAACCACTTCAGCAATATCTTCACTGTCCACTTCTTCTTTCAGCATAGCTCCCCTGCTCTGAACTTCAGTTAGTTGTTTCATCCGCTCAGCCAGGCTGGTCTCTGCTTCTTTAATTCTGCCATATCGAATTTCGGCTACTTTACCATAATCACCCGAACGTTCAGCCTGCTCAGCTTCCAGCTTAAGGTTTTCAATTTTTTCTTTGAGTAACTGAATTTGCTCAACTACTTCCTTCTCAGCTTTCCATCGTGCTTTAACTTCATCCCGTTTCTCATTCAGGTTGGCAATTTCCTCATTAAGTTGATTTAGTTTTTCAGTATCATTTTCTCGTTTGATTGCTTCCCGCTCGATTTCAAGTTGCATCACTTTACGGTTCAGTTCATCGAGTTCTTCGGGCACTGAATCCATTTCGAGCCGGAGTTTAGATGCAGCTTCATCAATCAGGTCAATTGCCTTATCCGGCAGAAACCGGTCTGAAATGTACCGCTGTGAAAGTTCAACAGCAGCAATAATGGCATCATCCTTAATTCTGACCTTATGATGGGTTTCATAACGTTCTTTCAGCCCGCGTAAAATCGAGATGGCATCTTCGGTATCGGGTTCTTCAACCATTACCTTCTGGAATCTCCGCTCCAGGGCTTTATCTTTTTCAATATATTTCTGATATTCATTTAAGGTAGTTGCCCCGATTGCCCTCAATTCGCCCCTGGCCAGTGCCGGTTTGAGAATATTGGCAGCATCCATTGCTCCTTCTCCAGCACCGGCTCCAACGAGGGTATGAATTTCATCTATGAATAAAACAATTGAACCTTCACCACTGATGACTTCTTTTACAACTGCTTTCAAGCGCTCTTCAAATTCTCCCTTGTACTTGGCACCGGCAATCAATGCTCCCATATCAAGTGAGTAAATAATTTTCGATTTCAGGTTTTCTGGAACATCACCATTTATAATCCGGTGAGCCAGCCCTTCTGCAATAGCAGTTTTTCCAACTCCCGGTTCACCAATGAGTACCGGGTTATTCTTTGTTCTTCGAGAGAGAATCTGTAAAACCCGTCTGATTTCGTCATCCCGGCCGATAACAGGATCCAGCTTCCCTGTACGGGCCAGTTCATTCAGGTTGCGGGCATACTTATTCAGTGCATTGAAAGTCTCTTCGGCTGTAGCACTGGTTACCCGTTCTCCTTTTCGTAATTCCCGAATTGCCTTAATTACGTCTTTGGATGTTACTCCTGATTCGCGGAGCAACCGGGCTGTATCATCGTCTCCGGCAAGAATACCAAGCAGGATATGCTCAATTGAAACAAATTCATCTTTGAATTCTTTTAAAGCAATACTCATTGCTTTCTGTAATGCTTTGTTCGATTCGCTACTCAGATAAACATTCCCGCCACTTACCTTCGGATAACGGCCAATGATTTCATCCAGCCTGCTTTGAATGGTGTTAATATTGACTTCAAGTTTCCTTAATATATAAGGAGCAACATGTTCGTCAACAGTTAAAACTGATTTTAGCAAATGGCCGGTTTCAATAGACTGCTGTGAATTGGAAGTTGCCAGGTATTGAGCCTGCTGTACAGCTTCCTGTGATTTAATTGTAAATTTATTAAAGTCCATAATGTTTTTACTGTTTGTAACTGATTCCGGATAAGCTAAATATACCGGATACCGGTTTAAATATCATAAACCAAACCAATTCTGCCAAACCGTCAACCTGACAGTAGTTCTATATATAAGGAAAGACAAATTTGCAGAGAACCGGAATTTAAATGACTAAATCACCATAACAGATGACTTGTCCTAAAATAGGTTTACACAAAAAAGTAAAAAAATAGACAATAAAATTTTTAGGAAATAATTCCATCGCTCACACTCGCCCCCTACTCCTGAAGGGGTGACAACGCGCAACCGTTATGCGACCAAGTGTTTTTTTACGACCCAGCAGTTCCGCAGTACTGCGGAATGACGGGTGTTCAACAATTTCGCATTACAATAAATGATATTTTAGCAGGTGAAAAATTTTTAACAACTAAAAAAACAGAAAGATGAGAAAAAAATTACTTTCAGCAGTTTTTACAGCGTTAATCGCAGTAACAGCAAACGCACAATGGCAAACAGTGGGTACGGCAGGTTTTTCGGCAGGAGATACGTATTACACTTCTCTTGCATTCAGCAATAGCAACGAACCTTATGTGGCTTATCGGGATTGGGGAAATTCAAAAAAAGCTACCGTAATGAAGTTTGACGGAAACAACTGGGTAACGGTGGGCAATGCCGGCTTTTCAGTAGGAGAGGTATATTACACTTCTCTTGCATTCAGCAGCAGCAACGAACCTTATGTGGCTTATATGGATAGACCTAATTCAGGCAAAGCTACTGTAATGAAGTTTGACGGAAACAACTGGGTAACGGTAGGCACGGCAGCCTTTTCAGCAGGAAGTGCATATTACATTTCTCTTGCCATCAACAGCAACAACGAACCTTATGTGGCTTATCAGGATTCGGCAAATTCAAAGAAAGCTACCGTAATGAAGTTTGACGGAAACAACTGGGTAACGGTAGGCACGGCAGGTTTTTCTGCAGGAATGATATTTTATCCTTCTCTTGCATTCAGCAGCAACAACGAACCTTATTTGGCTTATGGTGATTCGGTAAATTCAAATAAAGCTACCGTAAAGAAGTTTGACGGAAACAATTGGGTAACCGTGGGCAATGCAGGCTTTTCAGCAAGTGATGCAGGCGAAACATTTCTTGCGATGAGCAGCAGCAACGAACCTTATGTGTCTTATAAGGATTGGGCAAATTCATTAAAAGCTACCGTAATGAAGTTTGACGGAACCAACTGGGTAACGGTGGGCAATGCCGGTTTTTCAGCTGGAGAGATACTTTACTCTTCTCTAGCATTAAGTAGCAGCAACGAACCTTATGTGGCTTATCTGGATATGCCTAATTCAGGCAAAGCTACCGTAATGAAGTATGACGGAAACAACTGGGTAACGGTGGGTACAACAGGCTTTTCGGCAGGAGTTGTAACTTACACTTCTATTGCATTCAGCAGCAACAACGAACCTTATGTGGCTTATCAGGATAGGGCAAATTTATGGAAAGCGACCGTAATGAAGTTTGTGGGACCAACTGGTGTGAGCAACTTTGATGCAGTGAACAACACCATAGATGTTTATCCTAATCCGACAAACGGCATGATTAACTTTTCAGTTCTTACAAATGTGCAACTGACCACTGTAACAGGACAAATGATTGCAGACAAGAAAAATGTAAAGTCACTTGATATTTTTAATCAACCGGCAGGAATCTACTTTTTGACACTAACCGACAACAACGGACAAGTGGTGCAACGAAATAAAATTGTGAGAGAGTAATTGTGCATAGAAGATGTTTGGTGAAATGATGAGGTTAGTTTTACGCAGATACTTTTGTGGTGAATTAAAGTTTGTTTCTCAGCATCAGTGTTTGTTGTAAAAATTGCCATCTTCGCCAAATCGGAAATGTCAGCGGTAACCTTATTGAACGACTGTGCTGAAATTAAACAGTCAGACAGGTGAACAAACAACAGTTTTGGTAAAATCAATTAAGGCGTAATGCCGCATACAGTTGCAGTAAGTTTGACTTAACATAACCTCACAATAATTTTGAACTCAACAAATTCAAATCTTAAATGAACGTAATTTCAATTATTGAAAACTTTTTCAAAATCAAACCTAAGACTCTATATCAGGAGTGTGTGAAAACAATCAGAAAGTTAGGTTACAAAAAAGAAAGCGAAGGTTTTTATATAAGAGATAGTTCGAGTGGAACAACAATGTTATGGATTTAGGAAGATGGCACCAGAATAAAGGTTTACTCAGGTGGATATGCTGAATCTTATTTTTGGCCTGCCCCTCTCCCGAATACTGAACAATTAACCAGGTTTATCAGACAAAATGAATTGTAACATGCAAAGCCTGCTGCAGATTGGTGAGTTGTTCGATGGCATGTGAATTAAATAATCTGTTTGTAAAGTGAGTTTTTCATTTAGCTTAATTAGTTTTTGTATCTCATAGCCTGACATACTTATTCAATTAGTATTTTAGAGCTTCATTTTTATGAAAAGCTTTATTTCATTCATCAGCCTGTTGCTGCTCTCAATTACTGTAAGTGCTCAGTTTGGTGCACCGGTGATTATTGACAGTAATATTGCGCCTCAGTTAAGAAACATTATTGCTGTTGATATAGACAATGATGGTTTGAAGGATATTGTTATATCACACCAGACTGACACCATCAAGTGGTATAAGAACTTAGGGAATAATACTTTTTCAGCACCTGTAGTTTTAACATCCACTATTGCAAAACCTTTTTTTATTGCCACAGGTGATGCGGATAATGATTCGAAAACAGACTTGCTGGTGGCGAATAATAACAGCAATAATTCGCAAGTGGTGCTGATCAACAACAACGGTTTAATCCCAACTATTATAGATAGTGGATTAGACGTAGGAACTTACCGCGCATATTTTACAGATTTTGATAATGACGGAGATGAGGATATCATTGCATGCAGCGACTTAATGATTACACTTTATCTCAACAACGGTGCAGGTGTTTTTGGCGGCAGAATAGTTTTGCGCGACAATGCCGAATTCTATAATCTGACAGTTGCTGATTTTAATGGGGATAACTTCCCGGATATAGGAGTAAGTTCATCCAATGGTGGTGAGGTGCAAATGAATGACACTTCGGATAGCTTATCCGCCCCCAACTTACTTAATTTGCTTCTTAGTGGGTTTATCACCCACACTGACGTCAATAATGATGGTCAATTTGATATTGTTTATCCGAGCAGTACACCAAACCATTATGACATTTACAGAAACACAGGAGGAGGAAACTTTACATTGAATCAGTCGGTGGCATTTGATTTACCTAATATTCAAAATCCACCCTTTGCACTGGCAACCGTAAATGCCGATGCTTTTGCTGATGCCGTATATTCACGTATTAATAACAACAGGTCGTTATATTGGCAGGAAAATGATGGAGCAGGAAATTTTCAAAATGAACAACTTATTGACAACACTGAAATATATGATGCGATATTTTTAGCCGATCTGGATAATGACGGAGATAATGATATACTTTGGTATGGGTTTAATTTTAATGCCGGTCAGAAAAAAATCGGTATTATAGAGAATTATACCATCACACTGGGAGTGGATAATATAAAGTCAACTACAGTAAGAATTTATCCCAACCCTACATCAACGTTGCTGAGTATTGAAAGTCAAGATAAGATTTCAAGTGTTGAAATATATTCAGCGAATGGAGAAAAGATTGCAACGTACCATACATCGCAAATTGATATTTCGAAATTTGAGAATGGTATCTATATATTGAATATAACAACAAATAGACAAATAACATTCACAACTAATTTTATTAAATTATAAGTTCAAGGACTAGCTAACTAGGGTTCTTCATAATGGAGGGATAAGTGCTAAATCCAACGCTAGCAATACTACTGAAATTAATTACAAAAAGGAAAATTTATACTGCAATTCCCTTCCGAATGCCAAACCTGAACCCTCAAACTGTCTAAAAACCCAACGCGGTTTTTATCCTTACTTTTTAAATAACATTAAGAATATAAGTTATTGCAAATTTAGTGCATGCACATTTTATTTTCGTTAAGCCCAGGGAATAAGATTAGTCCCATATCTTTTCTTATTTAACTTCCACACACAGAAAAACGTTTTTTTAATACTGCATAAAATTGTTCTGCTGCATTTTTGAACCCATTGATTTGTTACTTTTGAATGCGAACAAAGGTTTTTAGACGGACTGCCGTCATGGGCAAGGCTAAAAGACCGACCAACAGTAAGCAATGACACACTCCACTAATATATATTTTCCTACAACCAAAACGGAAGAGTATTTAATCAAGAACATTTGGCGACTTCAAGAATTTAATCATCACAACCAGACGGAGACCATTTTGCCCAAGGGAACTGTTGAGCTAATTTTCAATCTATCAGACACAATCATTTATCTAAACTCGGCAGCCGATGTAAGGACAACCTTGCCTCCATGTTTTATCAACGGTATCAATTTTAAACCATTCCAATTAATCAAGAACGGACAACAACTATTTGTGGGCATTCAACTAATGTCATCGCACTAAAGGCTTTGTTTGAAATTCCGGCTTTGGAATTCAATGATGCTATTGTTGAGAGTTCGCAAGTATGTAAACCATTGAATGATTTATACAATCAGTTGTTTTCAGAAGCACGTTTGAAGGGCAAGTGGAAATCATTAGGAAATGGTTATACCATAAAATTTCCACTTAAAAGTATTTAGCATCACTTCAAAAATTTCAGAACTGGTTCTATTTCCCAAATGTTAACTCCCTGACGGTAAAAGAACTCAGTAATAGAGCTTACATTTCGGAACGGCAATTGAGACGGTTATCAACTAAGTGGTTAGGGATGAACACGGAGACATTTTTACTCTACAGCAAATATCTTTCATCTCTTCCTCTTTTGCACAATTCTGATTCATCACTTACTCAAATTGGTTTGGAAGCCGGGTATTACGACCAATCACATTTTATAAGAGAATTCAAATCATATACAAACCTGACACCAAAGGAATACCAAGCATCAGTTAGGGGTTTGCCAGGGTATATTTTCCTGTAATATAAAAATGTCCGAATTATACAATTATTCGGACTTTCAACTTCCCATTTTTGCCTCAAATCTTAAACATTTATCATTATGATTTACAAATTCTCCTTAATAGAAAAAATACTTATCGCAAACGATGTTATCCCACATCCGTTTGCTGATGCTTCATCCTCAGTAGGTCTGGGTTTTGCCTTGAGTAGTTCAATAAAATTGAAAATTGCTGACCAGCTTTCAATGGAGTATAAAGATGTCGGGTCTATTGCCCATGCAGCCAATGTTAGTGAAGTTGGGGCAGAACTAATTCTTGACTGCTTAGACGCTTTAGGATATGTTCAAAAAAAAGGCAGTCATTATGCCTTTACAAAAAGAGGTTACAAAAATCTATCACCACAATCACCTCATAATTTCCGATATTTTATTCTTTTCTGTGATTACTTGTATAAAGGATATATCAATTTAGACGAAACCATTCGGCTTGGGAAAAGAGCAAATTCCAATATGCTGGAAGAAATGACGGATTATGAGTGGGAATTGTTTTCAAGAGCTATGATAGATATTTCAAGCACAAATTACAAAGAGGTGGCTGGAAAAATACCGTTATCAAAAACTGCTTCAAAAATGTTAGATCTTGGTGGCTCACATGGATTATACAGTATAGAACTTTGCAAACGAAATCCAAATTTAAAAGCTACCATTGTTGATTTGCCTCCTGTTAAAAAATATGCTGACGAGTGTATCGCCCAACATAATGCAGGTAAAAATGTCTCTTTTCTTCCTGCAGATTTCATGAAGGACGAACTTCCAAAAAACATAGATGTCATTCTTGCATTCAACATTATACATGGGCTTAATCCCTCAGAGAATGAAGCACTTGCCCAAAAAGTATACAAGTCGCTTAACAATGGGGGAATTTATGTAATACTTGACCAGATAAAAGGTATTGGCGGAAATTCACAAATGTCAAAGGCCACAACTTCATATATGGCTCTTAATCTTCTACATCAGGCTGGTGGAAAGACCTATTCAAAAAATGAGGTTGATGCATTTACTCAAAAAGTGGGTTTCAAAAACACCGTTCTCAAAAAATTGAATGCTCCGGGTTTTGGTGTAATTATTTGCACTAAGTAAATCAACAACCTGAGCGTAATTTTATCTTTGTCTAAGTAAGACTAACAGCCCTGTGCATAACACGGGTAGCTGTTGCACAACTCTCTAAAAAATGAAAATAACAGCAAAAACGGCTTCATTAGAAGTGTTTTAATAATACTTGTTTTTTTAAACTATGCTTTTTGAGTTGGTTTTTTGGTGGTTT